>JAXHTF010000294.1 GCA_034211275.1 Acidobacteriota bacterium | reverse complement strand
GGCGAAAGCCGAGGAGCCCAAGACCGACGAAGCTAAGGCTGAAGAGGCCAAGGACGAGGAAGCCAAGGCTGAGGAAGCCAAGGACGAGGAAGCCAAAGCCGACGAGCCCAAGGCTGAAGAGGCCGAATCTGAAGAGGCTGAATCTGAAGAGTCCAAGGACGAAGAAAGCGCCGAGCTGGAGAACGTCGCCGAGCGCATCCAGGAGCTTCGCGGCCAGTGGAATCAAGCCGGCGAGGTGCCGGAACGCCACGTCGCGGGTCTGCAAAAGAACTACTCCCAGGTCACCGACCGCCTGGTGGCAGCCTACGGCGAGCAGCTCCAGGGCACGGACCTCGATCCGGAGGTCAACCACCGCAAGCGCGAGCAGATCATCGACGAGCTGGAACAGCTGGTGGCGAAGACCAAGGAAGAGCTCAAGGACGAACCGGACGAGCCTTCGCTGGAAGATCTGGCCTCACAGCTCAAGCAGGCTCTGGCCGCCAACACCATCCGCGGTGCCGGCGGTGGCGGCGCCGACGACGCCTGGAAGCGTCGGGAGCAGAAGGCCCAGCGCCTGGAGGATCGGTTCAAGAAGCTCCCCGGCAAGGCCCACGACGAGCTGATGGTGCGCTTGAGCAACGCGCGGCTGGAGCTCGCGTCGCTGAAACCCAAGGCCTCCTGAGTCGACTCGACTTAGGCCTCCGCCGGCCGCCGCATCAACAACCCGCGACGCTGTCGGCCGTCGATGAAGGCGGTGACCGGCTCCGGTAGGACCACGTGGCGCAGAGCGCCCTGCTCGTGCTCCGCCGGCAGCGAGTCCAGGTACTCGAGGTCCAGACGGTCCTTCGTACCCTCGCCGCCTTCCGGTCCGCCGCCCTCGTCGATCTCGAAATAGCCGGTGCGCAGGGCGGTGAGGTTGTGGAAGAAGTGGGTGCCCTGGGAAGGGTCGATGTGAGAGCCCGGGCGCACCAGCTCGACGATCACCCGCGCCGAGGCCACCTGCCGCCAGGCTACGGGAATCCCCAGCCACGGATCGGCGGTGCCCCAGCGCCCCGGGCCGATGAGCAAATAGCCCTCACCCCGCGCCGCCAGGGCGTGGTTGAGGCGCCCCACCGCCGCCGCCGTGTCGCTGCTGCGGCTGAAGTCGAAGCGGTCCGGATGCACGTAGATCACGTGCCGCAGGTCGCGGATGATCCCGTTGCCGAGGGCCGAACCGCGCCCCAGAAGGTGCCCTCGATACGCCTCCTGGCGCAGATTCACGGAGGTCTCCTCGCTCGCTACCACCAGCGGCCGCAGCTGCAGAATGGCCATCTCCGCCGGCTGCCCGTCGTCCCCCAGAGACACGGCGAACTCCATCTCCACCTCGGTTCCCATGCCCTCGCGCCACAGTTCCAGCAGGTCCTGGAGCAGCGGTGCCAGAGGGAATCGCCCGTGCTTGAGCACCCCGGCGAAGGTGACGATGCGCGGCCCGGAGCGATAGATCGTGTCGTAAACGGCGTCGCTCTCCGCCACGTAGGTGGAGACCAATGCCTCCAGCGCCCCCTCGTCCTCCGCCGCTTCCAAGCCCCGAAGCTGCAGATTGGCGTGATCCTCCAGCGCCCCGGCCACCGGCCCCCGGGAGAGGTCCAACGAATAGAACTTGCGCTGGGAGACCTTGAGCGCTTCCTCCGGGCTGGCCATCTGAGGCAACACCTCGGGATAGCGGGGGCAAAAGCGCAAGGCCCGCCGGCCCTCGACGATGGCCTGGCCGAAGCCCAGGGCGACGCTGGCGATGCCATCCTCGGGCTTCATATAGCCCATGGGATAGTAATTGTGGCTTTGGGCGACGCCGGCGAAGTCGGGATAGAAGTACTTGCCGTGGCGCCGCCCCACCAACCGCTGCAGCACCACCGCCATCTTCTCCTCCTCCAGCCGCAAGTCGTGAGCCTCCAGGTAGCGGCGGGCGTCGCCAACGTAGGCCGAGGCGTAGATCAGGCGGATGGCGCGGGAGAGCTGCTCCAGCCGGACCTCCAGGGAAGGATCGCTGTTGGGCAGCATGAAGGTCTTGTAAAGGCCCGCCAGGGGCTGGGATTCGGAGTCCTCATGGAGGCTCGAGGAGCGCACCGCCATCGGGTGCCGAACCCGCTCCAGATAGGCTCGAAGATCCGCCAGCACCGCCGAGTCGAGCTGCTGGTCCAGGGCACAGCGCAGCACCGCCTCGTCGTCCTCGGCGTCCAGCAGCCGCTGGCGCAACCCGCCGGCGGAGCAGAACTGATCGAATAGACCGGTGCAGATGACCAACGCCGAGGGCGCGGTGATGCGCACCTGGGGGTATTTCTGGTGGATCCTATGCTCCGCCAGGGTGTGGCTGACGAAGGCGATGCTGCGCGCCTTGCCCCCCATGGAGCCACTGCCCAGACGCTCGAAGTCCCGCCGGCGGTATCCTCCCTGGCGGTCGAACTCGGTGATCTCCCCCTGCTGCTCGCGTTCCAGGAAGCTGGTGAAGACCTCCCGCAAATAGGCCCGCATGGCGCCGGTGGACCGAAAGTCCGAAACTTTCTTCGGCCGAACCTCCTGAGCCAGGGCGAACTCGCTACGGGCCATCAACCAGTTGGAGATGTGGTTGCGGCTGGCGTGGAAGCGCAGGCTCTCGTCGGAAACCTCGCCCAAGGCCCGGAGCATCTCCTCCATGTTGGAAGCCTCCAGCTCCCGCTCGCCCCGGGCGTTGCGGAACACGAAGGAGCCGAAACCCAGGTCGGTGCGCATGAACCGCCGCAGATGGTCGAGCAGGCGGCGGGAGTTCTTGTCGGCGAAGTGCACCTCCAGCTCCTCCGCCAGCTGGCGGTGCCCGCTCTGGCTGGACTGCAAGAGCACCGGCACGTCCGGCTGCTGCTCCCGCACCAGGCGGATGAAGCGCAGCCCCGCCCGATCGTCCAGGATCCCGCCCCGGGGGAAGCGCATGTCGCAGATAGTTCCCAGGAGGTTGTCGCTGTAGCGCTGGAAGAGCTCCACCCCTTCCTCGTAATTGCGCGCCAGCAGGATCTTCGGCCGGGCCCGCATGCGCTGGTGCCGGTCCCGCTCGTTGAGGCGCTCCGCCAACAGCGATTTCACCTGGCCGAGCACCTCGGCGTAAATGATCGGCAGGTAGGAGGAAAAGAAGAGGGGCGAATCCTCCACCAGCAGGATCACCCGCACCTGGCCGATGTCGGTGTCGTGGTCGACGTTGCGCATGTCTTCCACGGACTTGACCAGCGCTACCAGCAGACTCGGGTCGCCGGTCCACAGAAAGACCTGGTCGATGCCCGAGGAGCGCTGCTGCTGGGTGTAGAGCTGGGCGTCGGAGCGGTCGTAGGCCAGCACCACCGTAGGCGCCGGCTCCGGCAACCGGGAGACCCGCTGGGCCAGCTGCCGCGGGGTCATGCCGGCGCAGTGAGGGGTCGAGAGAACCAGGTCGTAGCGCCGCTCGTCGAGGCGTTCCAGCGCCTCGCGAGCGGTGGCCACGTGGTCGAAGTGAGGCGGCGTGGAGAGATCCATCTCCACGTATTGGCTGAGCAGCCGGTCCGCGAAGCGGCCGTCCTCTTCGACGATGAACCGGTCGTAGGAGCTCGCCACCAACAAGATGTCCTTCACCAGGAAGGGCATCAGGCTCTGGTACGCGAACAGCCGCGAACCGGCCAAGCTCACACCAACCCTTGATCCATCATCGCGTTGGCGACGGTGAGGAAGCCGGCGATATTGGCTCCCGCCACCAGATTGCCCGGCGAGCCGTATTTGTCCGAGTGCTCGACGCAGGTGGAGTAGATGCGGTGCATGATCTTGCGCAGCTTGTCGTCCACTTCCTTGCGGCTCCAGGACAGCCGCATGCTGTTCTGACTCATCTCCAGCGCCGACACTGCCACGCCGCCGGCGTTGGCCGCCTTGCCCGGACCGTAGAGGATGCCGGCGTCGAGGAAGACGTCCACCGCCTCCGGGGTCGACGGCATGTTGGCGCCCTCGGAGACACAGTACACACCGTTGCGCACCAGATTCTCGGCGTCCTTGCCGTTGATCTCGTTCTGGGTGGCACCGGGAAGGGCGAGGTCCGCCTTGACGTCCCACAGCGGGTTGTGGTCCTGGTTGGGATCCGTCTCGTGGTAGGTGGCGTCGGGGTATTCCTCCACGTACTCCCGGATGCGGCCGCGGCGCTCGTTCTTCAGCTTCATCACCCAGCGCAACTTGCCCTCGTCGATCCCCGCCTCGTCGACGATGAATCCGTCGGAGTCGGAGAGGGTGATGACCTTGCCGCCGCTTTGGATGACCTTCTCGGTGGCGTACTGCGCCACGTTGCCGGAGCCGGAGACCAGGCAGACCTTGCCCTCGAGGGTTTCGTCCCGGCTGCTGAGCATTTCCCCGGCGAAGTAGACCTGGCCATAGCCGGTGGCTTCGGGACGAATCTTCGAGCCGCCCCAGGCCAGACCCTTGCCCGTGAGCACTCCCTCGAAGCGATTGGCCAGCCGCTTGTACTGGCCGAAGAGGAAGCCGATCTCCCGGCCGCCGACGCCGATGTCCCCCGCCGGAACGTCGGTGGAGGGGCCGATGTGGCGGAACAGCTCGGTCATGAAGCTCTGGCAGAAGCGCCGGACCTCGCGGTCCGAGCGGCCCCGGGGGTTGAAGTCCGAGCCGCCCTTGCCGCCGCCGATGGGAGTGGTGGTGAGGGCGTTCTTGAACACCTGCTCGAAACCGAGGAATTTGAGGATGCTCAGATTCACCGAGGGATGGAAGCGCAGACCGCCCTTGTAGGGTCCGATGGCGCTGTTGAATTCCACCCGAAAACCGCGGTTGACCTGCACCTCGTGGTTGTCGTCTTCCCAGGGAACGCGGAATTGAATCACCCGCTCGGGCTCGACCAACCGCTCGACGATCTTCGCCTGCCGCAGCTCGGGGTGACGGTCCAGCACTGGCGCGATGGACTCCAACACTTCCATCACCGCCTGATGAAACTCCGGCTGGTGGGGATCTCTATGCTTCACCAAGTCCATGTAGGGATCGATCGAGCTCAAGACGCTGCCCTCCTCAGGCCTTTGAGACCCCTGTCGGCGGCCTCTGGTGAGTCGTTCGGGGCCCGGCGGCGGCGGCTGTGCTTTGCGTGGCGGCCGCCACCGGTTCCGGTCACTTCGCGTGTCGTGCCGCGGAAGCTTATCGCGTCCGGGCGTCTCGCGCTCAAGGGGCATGCCCAGGCCAACCAGGCCCGCAGCCACCGCGACCCCGAGCTGCGCCGCCTCGACGCCCGCCGCGCCAAGGCCCTCAAGGCCGACATCGCCCTCCTCGACAAGCGCATCGCCGCGATCGTCA
>JAXHTF010000293.1 GCA_034211275.1 Acidobacteriota bacterium | reverse complement strand
GGCGGTTCATGGCGGTATCGCCCTGGCGGTGGAGCGGCTGAATCGAATCCGTTCCATCAACTCCCGGGATCTCTGCGCGGAGGCTGAAGCCGGCGTGGTCACCGGGGAGCTCCAGCAGCAGGTGGAGGACCAGGGGCTCTTCTACCCTCCCGACCCGGCGAGCAAAGACAGCTGCCTCCTCGGCGGCAACCTGGCAGAGAACTCTGCTGGCCCCCGCACCTGCAAATACGGACCGACTCGCCGTTGGGTGCTGGCTCTGGAGGCGGTCTTGGCCGACGGCGAGAAGATCATCACCGGCGGCGCCAACCGCAAAGACGTCGCCGGCTACGACCTCACTCGCCTACTCATCGGCTCCGAGGGAACCCTGGCGGTGATCACCGCCGCTACGGTGCGCCTCATCGCCAAACCCGCGGCCACCCTGACCCTCGCCATCCCCTTCCCCGAGCTGGAACAGGCCGCCGCCATGGTCGAGGCGGTCTTCCGCGAAGGCTTCGAGCCCGCCGCCTGCGAGTTGGTGGAAGAGCGGGCGCTAGCAGCGGTGGAACAGATCCAGAAGGTTCCCGACGCCCTCTCCGGCCAAGGAGCCATCCTGCTGCTGGAGCTCGACGGCCACGATGGCGACGAGCTCTTGGAGCAAGCGGCGGGCATCGGCGAGCTGGCGGAAAGCCTCGGAGCCGGCACCATCCTGGTGGCTCAGGACGCCGCGGAGGAGCGTCGTTTGTGGCAGGTCCGCCGGATCATCGGCGAGGCCATGCACCAGCTCGGAGTGTTCAAGAGCGCCGACACCGTCGTGCCCCGCTCACGGCTGGTGGAGCTGGTGCAGGCCGCACGGCGGGTCGCTGGCCAACACGGCCTGGATGCCCTCTGCTTCGGTCACGCCGGCGACGGCAATCTGCACATCAATCTGCTCCGGGGAGACCTCGACGAAGAAACCTGGCGCCGCCGGCTTCAGGCCGCCGAAGACGAGCTCTTCGCCGCCATCGCCGACCTCGGCGGATCCATCACCGCCGAGCACGGCGTCGGCTGGACCCAGCGCCGCTACCTCTCCCTGGTCCGCGCCCCCGCCGCCATCGAGATCATGCGCCGCATCAAGCACGCCTTCGACCCCCTGGGCATCCTCAACCCCGGCAAGATTCTCCCCGATTCCTAACTCCAGGAGCTCCCCAACTATTCGGGTAGGCCCTCGTCCAGCCCCTAGTCCAGGCCCAGCCTTCGACACCACTCCCGATCCCCTTATCCCCAACGGGCCGTAGACTTCCAACGGTGTGAGTGGGCTGCGGGATTCGAGGATGGGCGTCTGCGCCCACCGCAGAACCCGACTGCCCACGCCCCCAAGACTCCCGGTCCTTGTTCCTCCTAGAGTCGTTTACTATTCGGGTAGGGACCCGTCGAAAGGACCAGGGCAACGACCACGCGATGTGCTCGGGAGTCGGGCCCTGCGGTGGCCAGGGGGCCATCCTCGGATCCCGCTCCCTCACCATACCGACCGTGGCTCGAGGCCGTGGGGGATCCCCTCATCGTGGGTGGAATCGAGCTTGGGACGATTCGGGTAGGGAGTCCCCAAGGGGGAGGATTCAGGGGCCGCTTGTGGTAGCGTCCACGTTTTCGAGCCAGTGCTCTAGAGCTTCGGCCGGGAGAATTTTCGCGTGCCCCAACCCAACCTACCGACCATCAGCGATTTGACTCGGGAACGCCTCGAGATCCTGGCGCAACACGTCCAGAAGACATCCAAGGGCCGCTGGCTGGTACTCACCCACGACAACCCCGACCCCGACTCCCTGGCCGCCGCCAGCCTCCTCGGCCGGCTCCTCCACGGGCGCTTCAAACAACAGGTCACCCTCGGCTATGGCGGGATCGTCGGGCGGGCTGAGAATCGGGAGATGGTCCGCAGCCTGGGCATGAAGCTGAGCCACATACGCCATCTCAACTTCAAACAATACAAACACTTCGCCCTGGTCGACACCCAACCCCGCACCGGTAACAACTCCCTGCCGGAAGACATCGTCCCCGACCTCGTGGTGGATCACCATCCCCAGCGCCGGGCTACCGGCCAGGTTCCCGTCGCGGACATCCGAGTCGACTACGGCGCCACCGCCACCATCGTCGCCGAGTACCTGCTCGCCAGCGACCTCCAGCCCACCCACAAAGGCGCCACCGCCCTGGTCTACGCTATTCGCAGCGAAACCCAGGACTTCTCCCGGGAATCCGCCGGCCCCGACAAAGCGATGTACGACTACGTTTTGGGCATCGCCAACAAACGGCTGCTGGGGAAGATCCAGAATGCCCCCCTTCCCCCCAGTTACTTTGGCAACCTGCACCAGGCGCTGGAGAATCTGCGCTCCGTCGACACCCTGGTCATCAGCCACCTGGGCAAGGTCCAGCAGCCGGACATCGTGCCCGAGGTGGCGGACTTCCTGCTGAGGATGGAAGACAAGACCTGGTCCCTGTGCAGCGGGATCTACGAGGATCGCATGTACCTCTCCATCCGCACCACCAACCCCCGGGCCAATGCCGGCGAGATCATGAAGAAGCTGGTGCGACGGCGGGGCAAGGGCGGCGGCCACTCGATGATCGCCGGCGGCTGGGTGCAACTGAATCAGGATGCGACGGCGCAGCAGAAGACGCTGGCGGAGCGGCTGGCCAAGGCGCTGCGCAAAAAGCCCGAGAAGATCGCGCCGATCCAGCTCCCCAACGGCGACTGAGCAGCGGAACCGGCCCCGGCCCCTGCTGCCCAGGAGCTAGCTCCTCCGCCCTACTCCCACTCGATGGTGCCGGGGGGCTTGCTGGTGACGTCGTAAACCACCCGATTGATGCCCCGCACCTCATTGACGATGCGATTGGCCACCCGGCCCAGCAGCTCGTAGGGCAGATGACTCCAGTCGGCGGTCATGAAGTCCTGGGTATCCACCGAGCGCAGCGCCACCACGTGCTCATAGGTGCGCAGGTCTCCCATCACCCCCACCGTCTTCACCGGCAGCAGCACGGCAAAGGCCTGGCTGGTGCGCTCGTAATAGCCGCTCTCCTTGAGCTCGTTGAGAAAGATGTCGTCCGCCTCCTGGAGCAGCGCCACCCGCTCCGCCGTCACCTCTCCCAGGATGCGCACCGCCAGCCCCGGCCCAGGGAAGGGATGGCGCTGGATGAACTCCTCCGGCAACCCCAGCTCGCGGCCTAGCTGGCGCACCTCGTCCTTGAACAGGAAGCGCAGCGGCTCCACCAGCTCGAAGCCCAGCTGCTCCGGTAGCCCACCGACATTGTGGTGGCTCTTGATCACCGCCGACGGTCCCTTCACCGACACCGATTCGATGACGTCCGGATAGAGCGTTCCCTGAGCCAGATAGGCCGCTCCTTCCAGGCTCTGGGCTTGCTCCTGGAAGACCTCAATGAACACCCGGCCGATGACCTTGCGCTTGGCTTCCGGGTCGGTGACGGCGGTGAGCTCGCTGAGGAATTGCTCCCGGGCATCGACGGTGATCAGGGACACTCCCAGCGCCTCCCGTAGGCTGTGCTCCACCTGCCGGCGCTCGCCTTTGCGCAACACTCCGTTGTCCACGAAGATGGCCACCATGGAGTCCCCCACGGCGCGTTGCAGCAGCGCCGCCGTCACCGCCGAGTCGACGCCGCCGGAGATGGCGCAGATGACGCGGCCGTCGGAGACCTGGGAGCGCACCTGCTCCGCCGCCTCGTCGGCGTAGGAGGCCATGGTCCAATCCCCGTCGGCACCGCAGAGGGTGTAGAGGAAATTGCGCAGCACCTCGCCGCCGTGCACCGTGTGGGAGACCTCCGGGTGGAATTGGATGCCGAAGAGCTGGCGCTCCCGATGGGCGAAGGCCACCACCGGGGCGTTGGAGGTATCCGCCAGCACCTCGAAGCCCGGCGGTGGCTGGCGGATGCGGTCGCCGTGGCTCATCCACACCGTTTCCCGATCCGCCAGACCGTGGAAGAGCCCCTCCTTGCGATGGAGGCGGATCTCCGCGCGGCCGTATTCACGCTCCCCGGAACCCTCCACCTCGCCCCCCAGGGTGTAAGCCAAGAGCTGCATGCCGTAGCAGATGCCCAGCACCGGCACTCCCAACTCGAAGAGCTCCTCCGAGACCCTCGGGGCGTCCTCGCCGTAGACGCTGTCGGGGCCGCCGGAGAGGATCACACCGATGGGTGCGCGGCGGCGGATTTCCTCCACCGACAGGTCGAAGGGCTCGATCTCGCAATAGACACGGTTTTCCCGCACGCGGCGGGCGATGAGCTGGGTGTACTGGCTGCCAAAGTCCAGGATCAGAACGGTCTGGTGCTGCATCGGATCTCCATCTCGAAGGCCATCAGAGAGACTCGAGGTCTGGGTTGGGGGTGGTGGGTCGGAATCCTTCTTAGAGCCGTTGGCAATCCATCGGGAACGGCTTAGAGAGCCGCCTCGGCCTTCAGCTCCCGGGTCATCAGCTCGGTCACTGCCCGGCGGGGATGCTTGTTCTCGTAGAGCACTTGCACCATCTGCTCGGTGATGGGCATCTCCACGTCCATCTGGTGGGCCAGCCGGGAGATGGCCAGGGCGTTGCGAATGCCCTCCGCCACCATGGCCCCGCTGGTGATCTGCTCCAGGGTCTTCCCCTGGGCCAGATCGAGACCGGCGCGGCGGTTGCGGGATAGGCCGCCGGTGCAGGTGAGCACCAGGTCACCGAGGCCGGCGAGGCCGGAAAAGGTTCGCGCCTGGCCGCCGCAGGCGATGCCCAAGCGGGTGATCTCGTGCAGGCCGCGGGTGATCAGGGCCGCCAAAGCATTGTGCCCCAGCTCCAGCCCCACCACCGCCCCGGCAGCGATGGCGATGACGTTCTTGCTGGTACCGCCGATCTCCACCCCCACCACGTCGCTGGAGTTGTAGAGGCGAAAATTCGGGGCCGCCAGCAGCTCCTGCAAGCGGGTGGCCAAGGCCCGGTCGGCGGAAGCCACCACCCCCGCCGCCGGCAGGCCGCGGGACAGCTCGGCGGCGAAGGTCGGTCCGGCGAGGACGGCGAAACCCACTTCCTGCTCCACCGCCGCCGCTTCTTGGGCACAGACCTCGCTCATGCGCGCCGAGCCCTCGGTCTCGATGCCTTTGGTGGCGGAGATCAGATTGACCTCCTGGCCGTTCTTCCGCTGTCTCAAGAACGAGCGCACCACCTCCCGGAAGCCATGGGAAGGAACCACCACCAGCACGTCCCGGCAATCGTCCAGGGCGCTCAAATCGTGAGTGGCGGTGAGGGTCTCCGGCAGCTCGATGCCGGGCAAATAGGTCGCATTGACCCGCTTCTTGGTCAGCTCCTCGGCG
>JAXHTF010000292.1 GCA_034211275.1 Acidobacteriota bacterium | reverse complement strand
CACAGCACCACCTCGTGCCCACAACGGGCAAATTGGGCTGCCAGGGCGGTGCCCCAGGATCCGGAACCCAGCACTCCGATCTTGCTCATGCGCTCACTCCACTACTCCTACTGTCCTGTTCGACCCTCGGTGCTGTCGTTCCTCGACTCTGCCGGGTCGTCGCTCAGGGAAAAGCTCGCCACCTCGCGATAGCGCGCGCCCTCGGGACCCAGACGGCTTTCGAAGAGCACTCCCCGGCGCACCGGAAACGGCTCTGCCACCGCCTCGGCGGCCTGCTCAGAGAAAGTCTTCACCGCTTTGCGCCCCCAGGGCTTGCGGCAACGGGCGAGGGTCAGGTGGCCATGAAACGGCCGCTCCGCCCCTTCCTCCGCCGCCGCCCGGGCCGCCGCCGGCGAATCGTCCGCCATCAGCGCCCGCACCACCGCATCCCGCAGCTCCCCCAGGGCGTCGGCGGGACGGCTCTCCAGACCCAACCATGCTACCCGGGCGGGGCGCCGAGGCGGAAACGTGCCCGCCCCCACCACCTGGAGATCGAAGGTCCGGCGGCGCCGGAAGGCCGGCGCCAGCAACGATCGCAGGTCCTCGGTCTGCCCCTCCGGCACTTCCCCCAGGAAGAGCAGGGTCACGTGCCAGGCCTCTGGCCGCACCCACCGAGCCGGCGGCGTGGACGCCTTCCAGCGCCCGATGCGGCGGGCGATCTCGTCCCGCACGGCTTGGGGAATCTCCAGGGCGACGAAGGCGCGCACCGGAGGTCACGGCTCCAGCAGCCGGCGCCGCAGCATTTCCAGCGCCAGCTGACTCGTCTGCCAGCGAATGCGCCGGCGGTCCCCCGGCAACCGCAGCAGACGATGATGGGTTCCGGCGGCTCCTGCCACCGCCACATGCACCGTCCCCACGGGCTTTTCCTCGGTGCCGCCCCCGGGACCGGCGACGCCGGTGATGCCCAGGGCCCAGGTGGTGCCGAGGCGCTCTCGGGCTCCCTCCGCCAAAGCCCGGGCCACCTCCTCGCTCACCGCGCCGTAGCGTTCCAGCAGTTCCTCCGGCACCCCCGCCAGGAGCTGTTTGAGGCGGTTGGAATAGACCACCAGCGAGCCCTGGAAGTAGTCACTGCTGCCGGCGATGCGGGTGAGGCGCTCCGCCACCAGGCCGCCGGTGCAGCTCTCGGCGGTGGCGACGGTGGCCCCGGCCTCGGCCAGCATCCGACCCACCACCGTCTCCAGATCTTCGTCTTCCAGGCTGTAGACCGCCTTGCCCGCCAGCTCCACCAGCCGCCGCCGCATGGCCTCCAGCCGCTCCCGCCGCG
Organism: Acidobacteriota bacterium; assembly: GCA_034211275.1. NCBI lineage: Bacteria > Pseudomonadati > Acidobacteriota > Acidobacteriota bacterium. The sequence continues at coordinate 4,117 of JAXHTF010000292.1, read as the reverse complement.
CCGCCTCCTCCCCCTGGGCGGTGATCCGCAGGGTGATGTCCGACGGCTTCGACAGCACGGTGATGGCCTCCCGGCTGAATTCTTCGTAGGCGGGGGCGATGATCTGCTCCAGATCCGACTCGCCGATGCCCACCACCTTGAGCACCCAGGTCTCCCGACTCTCCGCCCCTGCGGTCTGGCGCAGCCAGGGCTCCAGGTAGTGAGTGATCAGCCCGTCGATCTCCCGCGGCACCCCGGGGAGCAGGAAGAGGGTGCTCTCCCCCTCCTCCAACCGTAGCCCCGGCGCCGTCCCGCGACGGTTCTCCAGCACCTCGGCGCCGTCCACCACCTGCGCCTGGCGCTTGTTGACCTCCGCCATGGTGCGGCCGAAGCGGCGGAATTTCTCGGCGATGTCCTCTTCCACCGCCGGGTCGTGGTGCATGCCCCGCCCCAACGCCACCGCCGCCGCCTGGCGGGTGACGTCGTCGGAGGTAGGGCCCAAGCCCCCACTCACCACCACCAGCCCGGTGGCATCGAGCATCGAGCGGATCTCCCGGGCGATGTCCTGCACAGAATCCCCCACCACCGCCTTGCGCCGCATCTCGATGCCGAAGCGGGCGAGGAGGGCGGTGAGGGTCAAGCTGTTGGTGTCGAGGCGGTCGGTGCCCAGAAGCTCCGTACCGACGGCCAGAAAAGATGCCTGCATGGCCCGGATCATAGGGGGGCGGGGCGCGGGTGGCAAGGGAGGCCGCCGATGGCGGGCGAGCATCCCCGTCCCGAGGCCTCAGCTGGTAAACTGGCAGTCATGCCGAAGAGCGATCCCTACCCTTCGGAAGACCGCATGCGCCAGGTCTTCGATCTGCTCGAACGCCGGGTCGAGGAGCGCTGGGGAATCCCGGTGGTCATCTCCGACGTGCCGGAGCCCTTCACCGGCGATCTCGACGGTGCCCACATCGCCATCGACTACGCCAACGACGTCGAAGGAGCGCTGTTCATTCTGATCCACCTCTTCGGCCATACGGTGCAGTGGAATCTGGATCCGGCGGCGCGGGAGATGGGCAGCAAGGTGGAAGAGGATCCCACCGAAGAACGGCTGGCGGAGCTGGAAGCCTATGAGCGGCAGGCCTGCCGCTACAGCCTGACCTTGCTGCACGAGGCCGGCGTCCACGACCTCGACGCCTGGCTGGCGGATTTTTCCCACTGCGATTTCGCCTACCTGCGGCACTTCTACGCCACCGGCGAGAAGCGTCCGTTCAAAAGCTTCTGGCAGGCCGGCCAGCCCCTCCTCGAACCGTTACCCATTCCGAATTTCCAACCCACCCGCTGGCTCGCCCGCAGCGAAGGCATCGTGGTCTGACGAGACCGTGGTCTGAAGTGGTGACCGACAGCCCAGTCCAGGCTCTGGACCCAGGACGCGACGACGAGATCCGGGGCCTCGACAACATCGCCCTGGACTTACAGCCGGCGGGGATCGGCAGCCGGATCCTGGCCGGTCTGCTCGATTACCTGCTGCTCTTCCTGATCCTCTCCGTGGTCATCGGCGCCCTGGTCCTGCTGGGCGTGGCCCTGGCGCCGGTCGTCGACCCTGGCCGGGACCCGGTGATCTTCACCGTCCTGCTGGCGTTCTTCATCATCATCCCCTTCCTGGTCAACTGGGGATATTTCATCTTCCTCGAGATCACCGGCAACGGCCAGACTCCGGGCAAGAAGCAGGCGAAGATCCGCGTGGTCGGCCGCCTGGGGGGCACCGCTTCCACCCGCTCCATCGTCATCCGCAATCTGCTGCGGGACGTCGACCTGATCATCGGCGTGCCCCTGATGGCCACCGATGGCCGCTGCCGGCGCCTCGGCGACCGCCTGGCGGGAACCCTGGTGGTACACGAGGAGGCAAAACGAGATGCGATGGCGGAGCGCCGCATGGGGCGCATGCCGGCGTCCTGGGGAGCCTCGGAGGTGGCGGTGGTGGAAGCGCTCTTCGAGCGTGCCGGGGAGCTGGAGAGGGAGCACGTCCAGCGCCTCGGCCGCCGCCTGGTGGCCCTGCTGCAGCGGGACGCTCCGGAGCTCCTGGAGGAGCCCGCCCGCAGCCGTCCGGAGGTGGATCCCAACCCCCTGCGCACCCTGCGCCAAGCGCTGCAGCTCGAGGTCGTGCAACCCGGCGTCGACGGTAGTCCGGCGGAAGAGGGCGCGACGGGAGAGAACCCGGCGGGAGAAGACCGAGCCTGATGGACTACGCCGCCTTCCAGCGTCTGCGTCAGCCGGTTTGGGAGGGCTTCGAGCAAGCCCTGGAATCCGCCCGGCGCCAGAGCCGGCCCAGCCACCAAGAGGTGGAGGCGCTGGCCATGAGCTACCGCCAGGTCCTCCACGACCACGCCCTGGCCACCTCCCGCTATCCCGGCACCGGCGCCGCCCGGCGGCTGCGGCGCTTGGCGGCGGCGGGCACCCACTACCTACACCGGGAGCCGCCGGCCAAGAGCTCCGGAGGCTCGTTCTTCCTCTACACCTTCCCCAACGCCGTCTGGCGCCGTAGCCGGGCCCTGGGCATCGCGCTGGGAGTGTTCGTGCTCCTTGCCGTCTTCGGCCTCGCCGTGACCATTTACCGCCCCGGCCTCGGGGTCGCCTTCGTCGGCACGGAGGCGGTGGAGGGAATGCGCCACGGACGGCTTTGGACCGAGAGTCTCACCACCACCACGCCCCCGGCCATCTCCTCCTCCTTCATCGCCACCAACAATCTCTCGGTGGCGTTGACCGCCTGGGCCGGCGGTGCCCTGGCGGGCATCGGTTCGCTCTTCATCCTGGCCCTCAACGGCTTGATGCTGGGCTCGGTCATCGGCATCACCCTGCACTACTCCATGGACGCCGCCCTATTCGAATTCATCGCCGCCCACGGACCGCTGGAGCTGACCATCATCATCGTCTCCGCCGGCGCTGGCCTGGTGCTCGCCCACGGCCTGGTGACGGCCCAAGATCGGCCCCGCGGCGAGGTGCTTCGGGAGTCTGCCCGGGATGCCCTGGTGATCCTCGCCGGCTGCCTGCCCTGGCTGGTGCTGCTGGCGTTGGTGGAAGTCTTCGTGTCGCCGGACCCACAGGTGCCGGTGGTCTTCAAGCTCGCCTTGGGACTGGCTCTGGAGGCTGCGTTCCTGGGGTTGGCGTTCAACCCTCTGGCTACCGGCAGCCCCACCTCCACCGGCCCTGGCATCGAAGCGCCGCATCCTACCGGGAGCCCCCATGGCTGAGCCCTACGACAGTCTCGCCCCCATGCCCCTGCGCATCCTGGTGGACCAGGCCATGCGCGAAACCCGCAAACACTTCCGGCGCCTCTACCTACCCTTCGCCACCGTCCTGATGGTGGTCCAAGGGGGCGCCATCTTCGCGCTGCTGGCCTGGTCTCAATACATGGAGAGCGGAGCCGTCGCGGACTTCGACGAGTTCGGTGCCGTGATGGTCGGCGGCTGCGGCGGCATCGGGCTGCTCTTCGTCCTGGTCTACTGGACCCTCATCGCCATGCAGGTGGCGGCGGTGCAGGCGGTGGCGAACCGCCCCATCGATCTGGCCCAGGCCTGGCTCTTCCCCCTGCGGCCGAAGGTCATCGGCACACTTCTGCTGATGGTCCTCTTCCTCGTCCTGGGCACCCTGGCCTGTGTCTTCCCGGTGATCTGGGTGGCCATCGTGCTCTCGCTGGTGTTGCCGGTGATGGTGTTGGAAGACCTCTACGGCAACAACGCCATCAAGCGCAGCTATCGGCTGATCACCTACAACCCCCACCGCAGCCTGCTGCACAATCCCCAGGTCAAGGTGGGCCTGATCTTCGTCGTCAGCTGGGCCCTCAGCTCGCTGGTGGGGCTGCTCCTCAAGACTCCCTTCCAGCTAGTTCTGGCGGTCCTCGCCTTCCGGGATGCGGCGTCCACCGGCGTCGAAGCCGTCGAGACCATGGGCACGGGAACCCTCGAGATGGTGCTCTCCGGCCTCGGCGAGGCCGCCGGGGCCCTGGGCAACGCCGCAGTGCAGCTCTACACCTTCATCGCCATCACCCTGCTCTACTTTGACTGCGCCGGCGCCGGGAGGGAGAGGATCTCGATCAGGCCCTGGACCAGCTGGGAGCCCCACGGCTCTCCGACCTGAAGGCGGGCCCCAGCAGCGC
>JAXHTF010000291.1 GCA_034211275.1 Acidobacteriota bacterium | reverse complement strand
ACTACGCAGTCAGCTAACCTCACCGGGAGTGAGGTTGGGCGATAAGCGGAACTGAAGCGGAAGTGTCTCCTGTTCAGTAGTTTACGCCGATTCGAATGGGTTCCTTATGCAACTGGCGGGTCCATCTTCTCGATTGCTAGTCGGATCCCATAGGGTCCGCGGAATTCCTTAATGTTCCCCAGCAGTTCCGCAATCTGCTTTCGATAGGCAAGAACAATCAGCAGAACTGTAGCAGGCCAGGCCAGGCTTTGGATCACTGGTACGACTTGGTCGAAATTCATTGATTCTCCGCTGTAGCGTTTGGGCTAGATGGCCGGCTGGCACTGAACCTTGAACACTCTACATGACATCGCCATGCAGCTCCGCCCATTGATCATCCCACCTCCCGATGTCAAATAGAGCGCGCTTGGACGAAGCCGCGGCCTGAGCGGCTGTTCCGACCATGGGGATTCAATAGGTTTTTGCGACAGGAGGAGAGCGGGACACGCAACCGCAGGAGCCTGCCAGTGGCTCGCGACTCTCTTCTCGGATACTGCTTCACGGTCACCCCCCGAGCGCGAATCTATACTGCGGCGATTGCTAGAGTGAAATCATACCGCAAGTTTTGATCACAGCCCATCCCTCCCGAAGTTCAGTAGTGCCCTGACCTGTAACTTGCTCGGCTTGAGGGCTACTATTCCCTACTCGCGAGCACCTCGAAGGTGGTCACTCCCGCGAACGCGGGAGTCCACGCGCTGGTGAGGAGTGACCGTTGAGTTTCCCCGGAATGGGCTGACTTCAGGTACCTCCGGTCTGGATAGGAAGTATTCACTCCCCAGTCCCGCGTGGATTCCCGCCTCCGCGGGAATGACGAAGGGAGTGACGGAGAGGATGAGGGCAGTAGGAAAGGATCGCGGTCTCGGCACCTCCGCCCGGGGATCCAATCCCCGGGCTACTCAAACACCGCCAGCTCCGCTGGCTCCGGACGGGAGGCTATGGATGAGTAGACTCTGGGAGCCGGATTCATCCGGCGGCGTCCTGGGTAGCCCCGGGATTGATCCCGGGGCGGGGCCTTGTGTTTCGCCCTTGATGATCCGTCAATCCCCGGGCGGTGCCGACACTAGTTTGAATCTCGCGAAGACTCCGAGGCCGCCACCGCAGGCTAAAGTCGGAGCAAGAAATGCGCGGAGCTGTCTGAACGGTAGCGAGTTTCCGTGCGCCACTCCGACGCGATTGCCTCCGGTGGCTAGCAGTGTCGAGGCCTGAGCAAATTCAGACGAGCAGCCGTGGTGAAAATACCCTCGACCGCAAGGACCTAATTCTCATCCTCGCGGGTGATTCGAGAAGCATCCCCGACTCCTAGGAGCTTGCTGAACAACCCGCGTCGCGCTCCGAACGGCTCTTTTCGGCCGAATCTTCCTTGTCGAACCTCGACGATCCCCGAATCGCCTGCGGTTCTCCGCCTCGATTCTGCTCGAAAATTTCTCGCTCTCGCTTGCGACTGACTTTTTCAGCAAGCTCCCTGGAGCCTGTCCTGTCAGGATAGTGGAGCTTCCTCGCCACATTCGAGCCCAGGCGGCACTGCAGAGCCCCGGAGGGGCGGAGGCATCTAGCCCGGGGCGCAAGCCCCGGGTGTGCGATCCGAAGAATTCCCAAGCCCCGGAGGGGCGACAGCAACTACCCGGAATCCATTGCCACTGCCCCCTCGGAGCAAGAAACTGAGTGAGTTCAAGCAGCGCTACGCGGCAGAGTTCTCTCCCGGCTCAAGTTGCCACAATCTCCAGGCCGCCGAGACTCCGCGATCTAGTAGTTGTCCCGTCCGCAGAGCCCAATTCCACCCCGACCAGACTCCAGCCAGCCTCCTTCGATTGGCAGACTGCCGGCCGGTCCCTAGTAAGGAGGAATCCCCAAGCCCCTCCCCCGCTCGCAGACAATGTGTCCATCGCACCCACCCCACCCCGAAGTTTCCTCCACCAATGCGCCACGTGCTCATCGAAACGCGCAGCGAGCCACAGTCATTCAAGAAGTTTCGACTTGGAGCACTTTCCGTGTAGACTTGGGGTCTCTTTCACTAGACGACACGAGCAGGAGCGCGGATTTTGAAATCTCTTCAGAGGGAGATCAGTAGGAGTCTGGTCGAGGCGCTGGATCGGGAGATCCGGAGCCGGGGGCGGGGGGCTATCTCGAAGTTGGAGCAGGCTTTAGGGCAAAGCACCGGCTGGTGGCTCTACCACGCCAACAGTGGGAATCTGAACCTCCACTGCTTCCTGGCTGCTCTCGACCACCTGGGCCTGGACCCGGTCTTGTTCATTCGGCGCCATCTGGACGATGACGACACTCTGCACTTCGACCGCCCCCAAGGGCCGGCTCCGGAGCTGGTGGCCGTAGCGAAGAAGCGGTTCCGCGAGCAGATCCCGGGCACAGGCGTCGGGAAAGCACTGCTCGAAAGCTTGGACGAGCGGAGGCGCACGGAGCCGGAGAAGGCCTTCCAGCTTGCGCTGATGGCGGTCGAGCACGTGGAGCTCGAGCTGCTCCCCATGCTCTGCGGCGTCATCGGTTCGGCGCTCCGACTCCTCCTCCGGCTGGACGAAGCGGCACATTGGCTACAGCTGGGCCTGCGAGAGACGGCCCGAAGTGGCGACATCCTCTCTCACGGGCATCTGCTACGGCGGTACTCCTATGTGCTGATGGAGAGGACAGAGCTTCCGGAAGCGGTTCGGGCCGCGGAGAAGGCGACGCTGCTGCTCTTACAGGCTGGCGACGAGGTAGGGAGTGCCAAGGGCTGGGTCGAACAGGGCATGTGGTACCTGTACCTCAACCGAAACGACTCTTCTAAGCGATGCTTAGAGCTAGCCTTGAACTACCTCCCTAGCGAAGAACAAAGGTACCGTTGCACGGCACACCACTGTCTTGGCCTGGTCGCCCAGCAACAGGGGGACCTAGAAACCGCGCTGAGATACATCAAGATTGCAGCTTCGGAAGCGCCAGACAAAGAGAAGCGAGATCGAGCCAAGTTCTTATGGTTGGCCGGTCGGATCCAGGCCGATCTCGGGGAAGTCGAGGCCGCGATCACAACGCTCTCCAAAGCAATCCGGATCCTGCATGACCTCCATCCGGGAGAGGCGGCTCTCGCGACCTGTGACCTAGTGGCCACGTACCTCCGAGCGGGCCGCTGCTCAGAGGCTTTCACCACCGCCCACTCGATGGTTGCCCTGCTCGAACCGCTGAAGAAGAACCGCATCGTATCCCGAGCCATCGCCGAGCTGCTGCGAGCGGGCAAAGAGGGGCTCTCGCTCGCCCTCATCGAGCGGGTGACCACCCGCATCGAGGGTGAGCGAAAAAAGCCCAAGACCTGGAGACAACTGCGACTCTCTTCGAAAGCCGCCTAAGCCTCCAGGTCAGGCTTTCTCAGGATGAGACCGAAGGAATCTCAGAACCCTGCCCTCGCCAACTCACCTCCCATCGGGCTCGAGAGTCGGACCGGCAAACGCCCCATCGGGCTCAAGCCCCGGGCCAGCGCTCCGGCCATCCGGCTCCAAGGTAGGGCCACCGAGCAATCCATCCGGCTCAGTCCCCGGGCCGCCCAGCAAACCGTCCGGCTCAAGAGCTGGACCACCGTCCGTAGTCCCTCCGGAATCGAGCTGAGTCGATGAATTGGATCCCTCAGCAAACCACCCCTTCACAAAGCCAAGCACCACCTCACCAAGCTCGCTCACCCAGGCCGGTCCAGCCTTCACCCCACCGGACGGCACCTCCGCCGCCGCGGTGAATCCAACGAAGCTCATCGAGAGCGTAAGACACACGATCAGAAGAATGCTGCGCATAACTCCTCCATGCGCAGGGCCAGAGCCCAAGCAACATCGCCCGCGCCCTCCCTGCCTGCGCCCTACGCTACGCCCTGGACGAAAGGAGCTCCAAACCCCAGCGATTGCGCCAAGCGCAGCGGAAACCTACCCCGAAAGGTATTTCTCGAAGGGTAGACAGCATTTTCGCAACTGCCTCTCTTGCCCTATTTGACGGATCAACTTCGACTGGCTAGCGTGAACGGTTCTGCACCCCACTCACGAAATAGGCGCCTGCAACGCCGTGTCGGAGCTGAGCCGCCACCTGGAACGGCAGCTGGCCTGACACGGGGAAAGGTAGAAACTCACCCAAAAACCACCCTCCCCTGAGAGGTTCCCGCCCCCCACCGCACTGGCCCATCAACGCCGGTCATCAACCCAAGCACTCGGGAACCCCACAGGAGGGCAGCATCCAATGCCATTCGTACTTCTTCAGACCCCAAGCGGACAGTATCTGAGCGTCACATCCAAGATCGACCTGCCGGAGGCGGAGTCGCCGTTTGAGCGGGGGCAGAGCACAGAGGTCTCCGTACACCTCACCGTGGAGGCGACGGCCGAGCCGACGGCGTGGCTGGTCGAGGAGCGGGGAGAGAACCAGGTGGTGCTGCGGGAGGCGGGGGTTGGGCACTACCTGACGGCGGTGGATGGAGGCGGTAGCGGGCTGACGGTGGAGGGGGAGGAGGGGAAATTTCAGATCTTCACCCGGGCGCCCCGGGGCGAGGACGGCGAGCGGTGGGCGCTGATGGCTCCGGACGGGCAACACTATTTGTCCGAGACCAAAGACGGAGAGCTGGGGGCCGGGACTACGAAGCTGGACTCTGCGGCGGAATTCCTGATCACCGACGTGTCTCCTCTCAGCGATCCTGCGGAGGGGGGAGGACATTCCCACGTCTGCTGCTGCGGCCCGGTTCCGGCGACTCTCGAGCCCCCGAGCGAGCCTGAGCATCCGCAGGAGGGTGAACACGACAGCGGAGGGCCCGGAGGGTTGTGGGACGACGAGTCGCACCAGGGGCTACTGCATCGGGGCATCGCGCTGATCTCGGGTTTCGACACGCCGGACGTGCGGCAATTCCTCGAGATCTGGCGGAGTTTTCCAGCTTCGGATAGTCGCCGGCCCGGCGCACCGAAATCGGACAAATTCAAATTTGCCGGTGGCCAGGTCTTCCAGGGGCTCTACGAGGCGGATTATGTGGAACGGTACATCGACCGGTGGAACCCTCTGGATTGGCCACATCCATACTCGTACCGCACGCACTTCTACGACTCGAAGAAACGGACCAACTACCTCAGCAAGAATACTGCCGCCATTGCCGCCATCCGGGCCGGCTTGCTGGCCCGGGGCAAGGATCGGCACACGCTGAATCACATGACGGCCTTGACCGAGGGCCAGCGCTACTTCAACCAGGCCGTGCACTTCGGCCGCCGCCTGGTGCGCTTCGGCAGGGGTCGCAAGCCGGAGGATCTGCGGCAGGCCGGCTACTACCTGGGCTTGTGCCTGCACTTCCTCACCGACCTCACCCAATCCATGCACGCGGACAACTACACCGCCGTCGATCTCTGGCCGGAGAGGGGCTGGGGCCTCGACTTTCATGGAACCTTCGAGAGCTTCATGGACGCCCGGCCCGAAGGCCGGCCGTGGGATGAATCGGTGGCGG
>JAXHTF010000290.1 GCA_034211275.1 Acidobacteriota bacterium | reverse complement strand
CCGCTTCGGCGTGGTCCTGGTGGAAGGTCTCGAGGCGCTGGATGCACAGCTCCTTCTCATCCTTGGAGGCACGGCTGAGGGCGATCTCCGCCGGCTCCGAGGCTTCCTCGACCTTCTTCGGCAGGAAGGTGTTGACGCCGATGATGGGCAGCTCGCCGCTGTGCTTGAGGTGCTCGTATTTGAGCGAGTCGGCCTGAATCTCGCCGCGCTGGTATTGCAGCTCCATGGCTCCCAGCACGCCGCCGCGCTCGGTGAGACGGTCGAATTCCTTCAGCACCGCTTCTTCCACCAGATCCGTCAGCTCCTCGATGATGAAGCTGCCCTGGGTGGCGTTCTCGCACATCACCAGCCCGAACTCCTTGTTGATGATCAGCTGGATGGCCATGGCGCGGCGCACCGACTCCTCGGTGGGGGTGGTGATGGCCTCGTCGTAGGCGTTGGTGTGCAGGCTCTGGGCGTTGTCGTAGGTGGCTAGCAGGGCCTGCAGGGTGGTGCGGATGTCGTTGAAGTCGATCTCCATGGCGTGCAGGCTGCGGCCGCTGGTCTGGATGTGGTACTTGAGCTTCTGGGCGCGCTCGGAGGCGCCGTAGATGCGATCCAGGGCCACCGCCCAGACGCGCCGGGCGACGCGGCCGATGACGCTGTACTCGGCGTCCATGCCGTTGGAGAAGAAGTAGCTCAGATTGGGGGCGAAGCGGTCGATGTCCATGCCCCGGGAGAGGTAGTACTCGACGTAGGTGAAGCCGTTGGCGAGGGTGAAGGCGAGCTGGTGGATGGGGTTCGCCCCGGCCTCGGCGATGTGGTAGCCGCTGATGGAGACGCTATAGAAGTTGCGCACCCCGTGGTCGATGAAGAATTGCTGCACGTCGCCCATCAGGCGCAGGGAGAATTCGGTGGAGAAGATGCAGGTGTTCTGCCCCTGATCCTCCTTCAGGATGTCCGCCTGTACCGTGCCCCGCACCCGCTTCAGCGCCTCTTCCCGCAGCTGCTGATACTCCTCCTCGGAGAGCAGGGTGCGGGTCTGTGCCCAGGTGGCGCCGCGCTCGGCGTCGGGCTGCAGCACCTGTTCCTCGGTGATCTCCAGCCGCCCTTCTTCCCGCAGGAAGCGCCGGCAGCGCTGCCGGACGGCGGTGTTGAAGAAGAAGGCGAGGACCGTCGGAGCCGGCCCGTTGATGGTCATGGACACCGAGGTGGTGGGCTCGCAGAGGTCGAAGCCGGCGTAGAGCCGCTCCGCTTCCTCGACGGTGAAGATGCTCACCCCGCTCTCGCCGATCTTGCCGTAGATGTCCGGCCGATGCCCCGGATCCTCGCCGTAGAGGGTGATGGAGTCGAAGGCGGTGGACAGGCGCTTGGCGGGCTGGCCGTCGGCGAGGTAATGGAAGCGCCGGTTGGTGCGCTCCGCCGGGCCCTCGCCGGCGAACATGCGGGTGGGGTCTTCGGCCTGACGCTTGAAGGGGAAGACGCCGGCGGTGAAGGGATACTCGCCGGGGAGATTCTCCGTCAGACGCCAGTAGAGGCGGTCGCCGGCGCTGCGGAAGCGGGGCCAGGCGACCTTGGAGACCTTGTTGTCGGAGAGGGTGATGCGGTGGTTGGGCACCCGCACCTCGCGGTCCCGCACGCGGTAGACGAATTCGTCGGCGGCGTAGCGGTCCTGCAGCTCCTGCCAGCCTTGAAGCAGCGAGACACACCGAGCATCGAGGCGCTGGAGCAGGCGGTCGTGCTCGGCCATCAAGTCCCCGGCGGCGGCGGAAGCTCCTACCGGAGCGTCGCCGTAGGCGGTGAAGATCGGGTGGTCGGTAGCTGAGGTGTCCGCCAGAAGCTGCACAGAACGCTCCAGCGCTTCCAGATCGGCGGCCACTTCCGCCTGCTCTCGAGCCCAACGGCGATACTCGCGGCAAGCTTGGGCGATCTCGCTCAGGTAGCGGTCCCGCTCCGGAGGAATGATGTGCTGGCTGCGGTCGGTGACCCGTACCTCGTCGGCGGGGAAGGAGCTGCTCCACTCGAGGTCGAAGCGCTGCGAAAGCTGCTGCACCAGATGGGCGTAGAGAGCGTTGACCCCACGGTCGTTGAAGTGGGCGGCGCTGGTGCCGAAGATGGGGAGCTGCTCCGGGGCCGTGTCGAAGAGCTCGCGGTTGCGCTGGAATTGCTTGCGCACGTCCCGCAGGGCGTCCTGGCTGCCGCGGCGGGTGAATTTATTGATCGCCACCAGGTCGGCGTAGTCGAGCATCTCGATCTTTTCCAGCTGGCTGGGGGCGCCGTATTCGGCGGTCATCACGTAGAGAGAGAGGTCGCTGACCTCGGTGATGGCGTTGTCTCCCTGGCCGATACCGGCGGTCTCCAGGAAGATCAGGTCGAAGGGTCCCCGGCGCAGCTCCGCCAGCACGTCTTCCAGAGACTCCGAAACCTCGCCGCGGGCGCCGCGGGTGGCCAGGGAGCGCATGTAGGCTCGGGAGTTGCGCAGGCTGTTGAAACGGATGCGGTCCCCTAGCAGCGCACCGCCGGTGCGCCGGCGGGTAGGGTCGACGCAGAGGATGGCTACCCGCTTGTCGCCGAAGTCCTGGAGAAAACGGCGCACCAGCTCGTCGGTGAGGCTGCTCTTGCCGGCGCCGCCGGTACCGGTGATGCCCACCACCGGAACTTTCTTTTCTTCTGCCGCGCTGCTGACACCTTCCAGCTCTGCCACCGTCAACCGGCGGGCGAGGGGCAGATAGCTGCCGTTGAGCTTGGCCGCTTCCAGCTGGGGATTCTTTTCCCGCAGATCGTAGTCGCAGCCCTCCACCACCTGGTTGATCATCCCCTGGAGCCCCAGCCGTCGGCCGTCCTCCGGCGAGAAGACCCGGTCGATGCCCTTCTCGTGCAGCTCTTCGATCTCCCGCGGCACGATCACCCCGCCGCCGCCGCCATAGATGCGCACGTGCTGCGCGCCGCGCTCGTCGAGCATGGAGCGCATATAGGTCAGGTACTCCATGTGGCCGCCCTGATAGCTGGAGATGGCGATGCCCTGGGCATCCTCCTGGATGGCGGCATCCACCACATCCTCGACGCTGCGGTTGTGGCCCAGGTGAATGACCTCGGCACCGGTGGCCTGGAGCATGCGGCGCATGATGTTGATGGACGCATCGTGGCCGTCGAAGAGGGCGGCGGAGGTGACGATGCGAACGGGATGCTTGGGTCGATAGGGTTCAGTACTGGCCATACCCAGCCTCGCGATAGAAATTCCAGTGAAGAGAAGAGACCGGCCGCCGGTCATGGCGACTCAGAGCGCGTACGGGACGATGGTATCAGCTCGGAGAGGAGCGGCGGAGCCGGTGCAGAGAAGGGAGGAGGAGGGGAGTGGGGAAGATCGAGGCGCGCAGGAGCGCCCCGGCCGCAGCCGGGGCGACTCCCAGAAGCAAAGGCGCTAGAGGCCCTTCGCTAGAGACCCTTCAGCTGGCAGGCGAGGAGCAGCAGGCCGAAGCCGATGATCCAAGTCCAGGGAAGTAGAGGCACCCCGACCGAGAGCACGCCAAAGGTTACGAGCAGGGCAATCACAAACAGGATCAGGCAGATGACCCAGACAGCAAAAGTTGGAGCGTTGGTGGATCGGCTCATCGGTCTCCTCACTTTCCATCGATTCAGGGGGTGAATTCGCCCACGCTGGCCGGTTCGGACTCCAGGCGTTCCGAGGCCTCTCGGTCCGGCCATGGGGCCAGGCCAATAGGCTTCGGCGAAGGCAAGGCTTCCTCCGCCTCTCGATTCGGCCGCAATCCAGCCTGTGTGAGCGAGCTATTGGCGTCAGCATAGGCCTGCGATCCAAGGGGTGTCAATCGTTCCCCCCTTTCTTCCTTCACTGGTACCTATTCTTGTCTCGCTCGAAGTCTCCCAGCTGGAGTCGGGAATAAAACGATCCCCGGGGGCCAACTCACCGCTCCCGCGGCGGCCTCGGTGGTGGAAGCAGCGCCACCTCTTTCCGCCGGAATATCCGCATCTCACCCGGATCTCCTGGCTCACCTGGAATCGTCGCGACGAGCGCGTAGCCGTCTCGGAACCACTTTCGATGCACCAAACCCCGATGGGGCCCGTCGGGGTGCTCGAAGAAGAAGTCTGGCGGAGACGCGAGAAAGGCCCCCTCACCATCTCCGGCGAGGACGAACGGCAGGGATCGCGGTGTCGTCAGCCCCATGAGGTCATCCACCGGACGCTCGGAGAAGTAGGCCAGCGCGCCGATCTCGCCATACGCAATCCGCTGCTCAGGAGTCGAGTGCTCCTTCACCCAGCGTGCCGCAACCTTGTAGGTCTCGTACCGTCCGTAGCCCTCGAAACGCTCGAGCCACAAAAGACCCGGCTCCGCGATCAAGAAGACTGGAACTCCGAGGATGACGAGACCACAGAGAGCGACGAACCAACGCTGAAGAGCAGGGCGAATCTCCGCTGCTACTTTGCTCGCAAGGCTCCACGTAAGCTCAACGCCGAGTGAGCTGAGTCCATACAGCAACGCAACGACCGACGGCACGATGTACCAGGGAAAGAACGGCACCTCGAGGAGTGGATAGGCGATTGCGAGGGCAACGCCATAGAGCGCAACGAGCCGGAGAGGTCTGCTGGCACGCTGAACAAGGGGCCAGAGACCCGCCAGCCCCATGCCTACAACAACCAGAAGGCCATCACCCCAATGGCGAAGCAGTATCCGGATGGAGCGTTGCCAGAAGCGGATGGGGCCCGTCCAGCTCTCAGGCCGTGACGCAGCCATGGATCGCTTTGCCTCAAGCGTTGCCGGCAGCATGTCGCCAAAATACCAGTACGCTGCACCCACGCCTAAGAGAACAACCGTCGCTGCCGTCACGCCCAGACGCCAAGGAATCTGCCTCTCATCGAGCCATAGCAACGCGAGAAGGATGATCACCCCGAGTGCTGCATCAGGCCGAAACCAGACTGCAGCCCCAGCCAGAACTCCTGCCACTGCGGGGCGCTTGGTAGCCAAGTGTGCCGAAAAGGCGAGTAGTAAGAGGACAACCGCGGCCTCAGATCCGTGATTGATCCACAGCACGGTGGAAGAGAGAACAAGGGTTCCCCCAACGGCCACGGTGAAGCGCTCGACACTATCCCGCGCTGCAACGAAGAGCAGACTCGCCAATCCCCAGAGACTGGCGGCAAAAACCGCCGTACCCAAGATGTGTATTGGAATCCGCGTGACTAGCGTGAGCAGGGCGAGCAGAAGCCCCAGACCTGGATTCGTCAGCCCGAAGACATGCTCACCTGGATTGAAGACAAAGCCCTCTCCATGAGCGAGATTCCAAGCATAGCGATAGGTGATGAAGAAGTCGTCTGCCGCCTTACCAAGAAAGACAGCAGCCAGGCCGCCGGCAAGCAGCGCCCAGACGAGCGGAAGCCAAAGGAGTCGCGACGGAATCTTTGTCATACCTTTAGATTGGCTGTTGATCACATTAAGTATTGCCGCTAAGCTGTCGCTATCATGGGTTGTTTTGGCTCAATTCCCAAGAAGGAGAGGTTTGCGCGATCGCGCTCCCGGCACTCAGTATCATTACTGTACCCAGGGAAAAGCTCG
>JAXHTF010000289.1 GCA_034211275.1 Acidobacteriota bacterium | reverse complement strand
CTTCGAAGCTCTCCGTTCCCAGCGGCCACACCTCCACATCCCCCGGAATGGCGGTCTCCGAACCCTCATCCACCAACACCAGGGCGGCCCCGGCATCGCGCAGAACGAAGGCGGTACGCTCCGCCGGCCAGCTGGGGTCCAGGGGCAGAAAACCCGCACCGCTACGCAGGATCGCCAGCAGCGCCGTCACCTCCCAGGGAGAGCGCTCCAGGCGCACCGCCACCACCGGCTCCCGGGCCGCCGTCGGATCCTCTCCCTCTTGCAGCCATCGCCGCAGGCGCAGCGCCAGCGTGCGGGAGTGCCGTTCGAGCTCCCCGTAGGTCAACGTCCGCTCCCCCTGGGCCAGGGCTACTGCCTCGGGGCGGCGTTGGGCCTGTCGAACGACCAACTCGTGCACCGGAATCTCCCGCCCCGGGAGCAAATCCCGAATCGCCGAGTCCGGGGGCGAGGCCTCGACGCTCCACTCGCAGCCCACCTGGTGCAGCGCTGCCGCGGTCATGAGGGAGAGCCGGCCTACGGGTTTTGAGGGATCCGCCGTCGCCGTCGCCAACAAGGTCTCCAGCTGAGCCAGCTGGCGGCGCACTGTGGTCTCGTCGAAGAGATCCCAGCGGTACTCGGCAATGGCCAGCAGCCCGCCGCGGTAGGGCCGCATCACCAGGCTCAAGTCGAGCTTGGCGGAGGCGGACGGAGCCGATTCCAGGGTCGTTTCCAGCCCGGCGAGGCGCGGCGGTGTCCCCGACTCCTGGACCGAGAAGAGAATCTGGATCAGCGGGTTGCGGCTCAGGTCCCGTTGCGGATGAAGCTCCTCCACCAGGCGCTCGAAGGGCAGATCCTGATGGGCATAGGCGTCCAAGGCCACCGCCTTGACCCGTTCCACCAGCTCACCGAAGCCTTCGTCCGGGCGCACCTCCACCCGCATCACCAGAGTGTTGACGAAGAAGCCCACCAGATCCTCCAACTCCCGGTGCTGGCGCCCCGCCACCGGCGATCCCAAGACCACGTCCCGCTGCCCGGTCTGGCGATAGAGGAGCACCGCGAAGCCCGCCAGTAGGGCCATGAAGAGGGTCGCCTGGTGCTCCCGGCGGAAGGCGTCCAGGGAGCGCGCCAGCGATGGCGGATAGTGCACCGAGAAGGCGCGTCCCTCCAGGCTCTGCACCGCCGGCCGGGGTCGGTCCAGGGGCAGGTCCAGGGAGCGCGGAGCGCCCTCCAGCTGCCGGCGCCAATGATCCAGCTGACGTTCCAGTGCCGCTCCCCGTAGCCACTGCCGCTGCCACACGGCGTAATCCCCATATTGCAGCGGCAGCGGCGGCAGTGAAGGCGTCTCACCAGCGGCGAAGGCGCGATAAGCGTGGTCGAGCTCGCGCAGGAAGATGCCCATGGACCAGCCGTCGAAGATCACGTGGTGGAAACAGATGAAGAGCCGATGACGACGCCCCCCCCGGCGCAGGAGCACGAAGCGGTGCAGCGGCCCCCGGGAGAGATCGAAGGCCACCGCCGCCAGATGATTCACCAGCGCAGTTTCTTCCCGGGCCGCCGCCGCTTCCGAGCCCGAACCCGAGCTCGCCAAGGCTTCCAGGTCGATGCTCGGCAGCGTCTCCGGGCGCGGCGCAGAAATCCGCTGCATCGGCTCGCCGTCCCGGCGCTGGAAGGCGGTGCGCAGTACCTCATGGCGGTGGATCACCCATTGGAGGGCGGCGCCCAGAGCCTCCGTAGCCAAGTCTCCTTCCAGCCCCAGGGTGACGGCGATGTTGTGGGCCGAGGTCCCCGGGCGCAGCTGCTCGACGAACCACACCCGGCGCTGGGAGAAGGAGGCGGGGAGGACTCGCTCTTCCTCCCCGGCGTCCCGCGGAAGAGGCACCAGCGGCGGCGCTTCCGGCAGGCCCGCGTCGCCGGCCCCCAGGGCCTCCAGCTCCACCGCCAGCCGTGCCACCGTCGGCTGCTCGAAGACGTGGCGCAGGGGTAGCTCCCGGCCCAAGGCCTGGCGCACCAGGGAAACCAGACGCAGCGCCGACAGGGAATGGCCGCCGTGGGTGAAGAAGTCGTCGTGGATCCCCAGGTCCCCCCGCTCCAGCACCTGCTGGAAGAGCTCCAGGAGCAGACCTTCCAGATCGTTGCGCGGCGGCTCCCGCAGCTCACCGCCGTCGGACTCCCCGCCGGCGGGGCGGTAGGCTTCCAAGACCCGCCGGTCGACCTTGCCGTTGGGGGTTTGGGGCAGCGCCCGCAGATAGACCACCGCCGCCGGCACCATGTAGGCCGGCAGTTGGCGCCGCACCTCCGCCAACAGCACCTCCGGCACCAAGGAGGCAGGGGGCTCCATCACGGCCAAATCGGCGACGTGCAGCTCGCTGGCAGGAGCTTCCCTCGAGGGCAGACCGTCTTCGCCCGGGCCCTCCTCCCCGGTCACCGCCTCGACGCCGTGGGGCACCACGAAGGCCGCCAGGCGATCCCCACCGTCGCCCTCGCGCCAGGGCACCACGGCGCTGTAGGCGACCTCCGGCAAACCCTCCAGCACGCTCTCGATCTCCCCCGCCTCGATGCGGAAGCCGCGGATCTTGAGCTGATGATCGGCGCGGCCCAGATAGTCGAGATGACCGTCGGTGCGCCGGCGCACGACGTCACCGGTGCGGTAGAAGCGGGCACCGGCGGGGCCGAAGGGGTCCGGCAGGAAGCTGGCGGCGGTGAGAGCAGGCCGGCCGCGATATCCCCGAGCGACCCCCGCTCCGCCCAGGTAGAGCACCCCCGGCGCTCCCATGGGCTGAAGCTGCAGCCGGCGGTCGAGGACCTGGCCGCGGGTGTTGTCCAGCAGCGGCCCGAGGGTCATTACCGCCGATCCGTCGGTCTCCAGCTTGCCGCCGCGGGCCAGCCGGACGGCGCTGGACCAGATGGTGGTCTCGGTGGGACCGTAGATATTCCACAGCTCCTCGCAACGTTCCGCCAGCTGCAAAGCGAGGCTCTCCGGCAGCGCTTCGCCGCCGCTGATCAGGGTCAACTGATCACCGTCTTGCTGGCCGCCCTGCCGGTCCCCTCGCCGGCCTCCTTGCCAACCTGAGGCCACCAGCAGGCGCCAGGTCGCCGGCGTCGCCTGCACCGTATCCGCCCCGCTGGCGGCGAGACGAGCGGCGAGGCGCTCTGGATCAGCGGCCTCGGCGGCGGAGCCCATCTCCACCGCACCGCCGGTGATCAGCGGCACAAAGAGCTCCACCGCTGCGATATCGAAGCTCAAGGTCGTGAGGGCCAGCAGCCGGCGCCCCGGGCCGAAACGCAGCCGGCGAGCCGCCGCCTGCAAGAGGTTGATCAAGCCACCGTGGGTCACCTCGACCCCTTTGGGGCGACCGGTGGAGCCGGAGGTGTAGAGCACATAGGCCAGCTGCTGCGAGCGAACCGGGATCGGCTCCGCCGGAGCTCCGTCGGAGACCTCCTCCTCCACCGCCAGGGTCGGGGGGAGCTCACCGCAGGTCGCCGCCAGCTGGGCCAGCAGCGCCCGATGCCCCAGCAGCAGCGCCGGTCGCGAGCTCTCCAGCACGTAGCGCAGACGCTCTACGGGATGCTCCGGATCCAGAGGAACGTAGGCACCCCCAGCCGCCAAAACCGCCAGCAATGCCTCCACCGCCGCCGCGGTGCGCTCGACGCACACCGCGACCACCGTCTCCACTCCCACGCCGTGGCGGCGCAGCTGAGCCGCCCGGCGCCGCACCCGCGCCGCCAGCTCGCCATAGCTCACCGTCTTGCTCCCGGTGGCTTCTGCTGGTCGGCAAATCACCGCCGGTGCCTCGGGGTCCCGGGCCGCACGATGGAAGAAGAGGGAGGGCAAGAGCTCCGAGATCGGAGACGCTTCCACCGTGCCCTGCCACTCCGTCTGAAGCTGGTGACGCTCCGCCGCCGCCAGCAGCGACAGCTCTCCGGCGGGGCTCTCGGGCTGATCCAGCGCCGATTGCAGCAGCTGTTCCCAGGAGCGCGCCAGGCGCCGGGCGGTGCTGCGGTCGAAGAGGGCGGTGGCGTACTCCAGCGAACCCTCCAGCCCGTCGCTGGTGTTGAGCGCCAGCGCCAGATCCACTTTCGAGGTCTGTACCGGCACCTTGCCCCGGGTGACCTCCAGATCCAGCAGCCGGGGCCGCGGCGGCGGCTGATTGTGCAGCAGAAAGAGGCCCTGGAAGAAGGGATTGCGGCTGGGGTCGCGATCCGGCCGCAGCTCCTCCACCAGCCGTTCGAAGGGCACGGCGTCGTGGCTCAGATCCTCCAACACCGTCTCCCGCACCGTCTCCACCACCGAGCGCAGCGAACGTTCCGCCGGCAGCTCCAGCCGCAGCACCACGGTGTTGACGAAGAGCCCCACCAGCTGCTCCAGCTCGCTCTCCCGGCGCCCCGCCACCGGCGTTCCCAGCAGCACCTCCCGACGGCCGGCGAGACGGGTCAGAAGCAGACCGAAGACCGCCAGCAGGACCATGAACGGCGTCGCGCCGCACTCCCGGGCCAGAGCCTCCACCCGCTCCTCCGCATCCGGCGGCAGCTGCACTGGCACCGACGCGCCGTCGGTGCTCTGCAGCGACGGCCGCATGCGATCCGTCGCCAGCCCCAGATCCTGCGGCGCCGCCGTCAGCCGCCGGCGCCAATAGGCCACCTCCGAATCCAGCAGCGAGCCGCGCAGCTGCCAACGCTGCCGGCGGGCATAGTCGGAGTAGGTGAGAGGCAGAGCCGGCAGCGCTGGATCCTCGCCCCGCACCACCAGCGCATAGGCGGTGCCGAGATCCTCCAGCAGGATGCCCAGCGACCACCCGTCGGAGATGGCGTGGTGCAGCCCCAACAGCAGACGATGCTCTCCGGAAGCATCCCCGCCGAGACGCAGCAGCAGGCGGCGGAAGAGGGGGCCGCGCTCCAGGTCGAAGGGTTGGAGGGAAAGTCTCAAAGCGAGCTCGTCCGCCGCCGCCCTGCCGTCTTCCCCTTGCAGCCTCGACAGATCCACCATCGCCAGCGGCCGATGCCCTGGAGACAACCCCTCCAGCGACCGGTGTTCTAGCGGCCGGACCCGCTGGCGCACCACCATCGCCGAGATTCCCTGCACCTCGGCCGTTTCCTCACCGGCGTCCGCCGCCCCCGATTCCACGGCCTCCTCTTCTGCAGGATGCTGCCGAACCTCGATGTGAGCCACCCGCTCCAAGAAGACCGTGCGCAAGGATTCGTGACGTTCTTCCAACGACTCCAGCGCCCGGGATAGAGCCCGCAGCTGAAGCGGGCCCCGCAGGTGCAGGGGCACGAAGAGGTTGTAGGCGGCGGAGTCGGGGTCGAGACGGTGCAAGAACCACAGCCGCTCCTGGGCGAAGGAGACCGGAGCTTCCTCCGCGTCTTCCTCGTCCGGCACGTCCACCGCCAGCCGCTCCACTGCCGGAAGCACCGGCGGACCTGCCGACGAGTCGATGCGGGACGCCAACCCCGCCACCGTGGGAGCCTCGAAGAGCGCCCGCAGCGGCAGCTCCCGACGGAAGCGTTCGCGGATGCGGGAGACCAGCCGAGTGGCGGTGAGGGAGTGGCCGCCGAGCTCGAAGAAGTCCTCCTCCGCCCCCACCTCGTCCCGTTCCAAGACCTCGCACCACAGCGCCGCCAGCCGGCGCTCCGTCTCCGTCTCCGGAGCCCGGCCGCCGCCGGAACCACCAGAGGAGCCCCTAACGGAACCCGAGCCCCACACCGGCGCCGGCAGCGATCGCCGGTCGATCTTTCCCGTCGAGCTCCGGGGCAGCGAATCCAGACGCGCCAGCGCCGAGGGCACCATGTACTCCGGCAAGGCCTCCCCGAGGGCCCGGCGCAGGGCGTCCTCCGACAGATCGCTCCCCGGCGACGCCACCCAATACCCCG
>JAXHTF010000288.1 GCA_034211275.1 Acidobacteriota bacterium | reverse complement strand
ATTGCGAGGGCCGCTGGCAGAGCTTCAACGGCGTGGGGCATCCGGTGGGCGAAGCCCGGCCGGCATGGCGGGTGTTGCGCGTCCTGGGCAATGTGCTCGACCTGGATGGCTTCGATTACAAAAGCATAGCAGCCCGCGGTTCTAGCAGCCCGCGGTGAAAGTCGAGCCGCGCTACGAGCGGCCCTTTGTCGCCGAATCTTCGTTCGAAAACCTCGTCGATACCCGCATCGCCTGCGGTTTTCCGGCCTTGATTCGGCGAAAAATTGCTCGCTCTCGCCAGCGTCTGACTCTCACCACGGGCTGTTAGGGAACCTCGGAGTGTCCTTATAATGCTCTGGTCCGTCCATCCTTTTCAGAGCCTCGGGGAGGTCTTCCATGCGCGTCCAGATTCATCCGCTCACCCGCTGTTTCCTGATCTTGGGGTTCTTGCTCCTCGCACTGCCGGCAATCCCCGCCCAGGGGCAGTACGCCGAGTTGGGCAAGGTGGATTTCGAGAATTCCGGCTCGCCGGAGGCTCAGGAGCCCTTCCTCAAGGGCGTGGCGGCGCTGCATAGCTTTTGGTACGGCGAGGCGCGCTTTCTCTTCCAGGAGGCCCAGGCGGCGGACCCGGACTTCGCCCTGGCCTATTGGGGCGAGGCCATGACCCACGATCATCCCCTGTGGAGCGGTCACGATGCGGAGGCCGGGCGCAAGGCCTTGGAGAAGTTGGCGCCGACCCCCGAGGAGCGTGCCGCCAAGGCGCCGACGGCGCGGGAAAAGGCGTGGCTGGCGACGGTGGAGGCGCTGTATGGCGAGGGCACTCGATCGGAGCGCCAGCAGGCCTACCATCAGGCGGTCCTCCATCTCGCCAACCAATATCCCCAGGATCCGGAGGCTTCGGCCTTCTACGCCCTGACGCTCCAGATTTCCCCCCATTCGGGTCTCGCCAGCGTACGCCACCGCATGCGTTCCGCCGCCATCCTGGAGCGCCTGATGGACACTCTGCCGCGCCATCCCGGCGTCCTGCACTATCTGATCCACGCCTACGACGACCCCATCCACGCTCCCCTCGGGTTGCGTCCTGCGCTGGTCTATGCGGGGGTGGCGCCGGGCTCTTCCCACGCCCTCCACATGCCCTCCCACATCTTCCTCCAACTGGGGATGTGGGACTCCATGGTCTCGTCCAACGAGGCCGCCTACGTGGCGTCCTTGGCGTGGGCCCAGCGGCGGGATCTACCGGCCACGGAGCGCGACTTCCACAGCCTGGGCTGGTTGTCCTACGGCTATTTGCAGCTCGGCCGCACCGCCGAGGGCAAGGAGTGCGTGCGGCTGATCCAGGAGGTGGTGGACGCCAGTGGGGATCTCGACCTGGCCGCCGAGGCCCAGCGCATGGAAGCTCGCTATCTGGTGGAGAGCGGCCGCTGGTCCGAGGCGCCGGAGGCGTCGGCGGTATCGACGGACAACCCCTACTCCGAGGCCACCATGCGTTTGGCCCTGGCGCTGGCGGCAGCTTATGAGCAGGATGCTCCGGCGGGGGCCGCTGCCGCCGCTCGTTTGGAGGAGCTGCGGGCGGGGCGGGAGCAGGAGGGCAACCAGTACCTGGAGCGCCTGCTGGCGATCATGGAGCGCCAGGGGGCGGCGCTGGCGGCGGTGGCGGCGGGGAATTGGGAGGAGGCGCTGGAGCGCGGCGCCGAGGCCGCTCGGCTGGCGGAGACCACCGAACCCTCCTCCGGCCCGCCGGAAACCCTCAAGCCGGCCCACGAGCTCTACGGTGAGCTGCTCTGGGCCGCCGGCCGTCCGGCGGAGGCGGTGGAGCCTTTCCAGCGGGCCTTGGAGCGGGCTCCCAACCGGGTGCGTTCACTGCTCGGCCTGGCCCGGGCGGCGGTGGCCCAGGGCGACGAGGCGGCCGCCGTGGCGCAATACCGCCAGCTGTTGGCCCTGTGGCAGCAGGCGGATCCGGACCTGCCGGCGCTGGGAGAAGCGAAGGCAGCGGTGGCGCGAGCCCCATCGTCGGAGAACCCGTCTTCGGAGAACAGTCCGTGATCCGCATGGACCGGGACGAGTTCGAGGCCCTGGTGAAGAAGGCCTTGGACGAGCTCCCGGAGGAGTTTGCGGCGCTGCTGAACAATGTGGCGGTGGTGGTGGAGGATGAGCCCAGCCCGGAAGACCTGGAGTCGGTGGGGCTGGATCCGGAGATGGACGACCTCTTGGGTCTCTATCTCGGCGTTCCCCTCACCGAGCGGGACACCTACTACGCCGCCCTCCCCGACCGCGTGGCCATCTACCGCGGCCCCATCCTGCGCTACTGCCGCTCCCGCCGCGAGGTGGTGCGCGAGGTACGGGACACGGTCGTCCACGAATTGGGACACCATTTTGGGATGGAAGAGGAGGACATGCCTTACTAGCGTCATCGCTGATCGCACGCCATCTCGCCGTGTGCTCGTCGACTCGGCTTGTGCGGCGTACCGCGGTACGCCTCCGCGCCTCGCTCCTGCGCTACGACGATCTGACGCACGCTGAGCGATGACTAAAGGCGTCTATCCCTAATCGCGACCGTCTACTTTTTCTGGCTCTCACGTTGGAGCGTGGGAACAAGGTGAGAGGGGCGCCCCCGCCCGTTCCACCGGATTCCAGCGTGGAGTTTTGGTTCAACGATGAGCTTCGAGCTTCCCCCTCTACCGGTAGGTTGGGTGGGCGGCTGGGAGAGGGGGATCGAGGGGGTGAGGGGTCTGCTCGAACGGACCTCCTCTCGGCTTTACCTGGTTCCCACGCTCGAGCCTCGGAACCAGGTGTCAGGAAAGCCTACTGCCACCCATGCACCCGCTCCACCAGCCCGGGCTCGCCCCAGGCCTGGGCCAGGTCTTCCACCGCCGGCCGGAGGGCGCCGCGCCAGTGGAGGTCGTCGAGGGTCTCCTCCAGCGGTACGTCGGTGCGCAGGGTGGCGAGGCGGCGATAGAGGAGAGCGTCGTCGCGCTGGGCGGCGAGGGTCTCCGCCAGGCGAGCGGCGCCGCGGATCTTGACGTCCCAGTCGGTGGGGTCTTCGGGGATCTGATCCAGATGACCGTAGCGGGCGAGGGCGGTGGCGGCGGATTTGGCGCCCCAGCCCTTGAGGCCGGGGATGCCGTCGGCACTGTCTCCCACCAGCGCCAGCAGGTCGGGGATGGACGCCGGCGGGACGCCGAACTTTTCTTCCACGCCGGCCTCGTCGAGAAGCGTCTCCCGCCGCCGGTCGAGGCAGACCACCCGCTGGCCGTCGACGCATTGGGCCAGATCCTTGTCCGGCGAGCACAGCACCACCTGCTCCACGCCCCGCTCCTGAGAAAAACGTGCAGCGGCGGTGGCGAGGGCGTCGTCGGCTTCGAATTCGCGCATCCGCCAGACCACGACGCCCAAAGTTTCCGCGACCCGTTCCGCCAGGGGAAATTGCGCCAGCAGCACCGGATCCACCCCCTCGCCGGTCTTGTAGCCGGCGAAGAGGTCGTTGCGGAAGCTCTCGATCACCGTGTCGAAGGCGCAGGCCACGTGAGTGACCCCGTCCTCCCGCAGCAGCGAGAGCAGACTCATCATCAACCCCCGGGCGCCGCCAATCTCGGTTCCGTCGGGAGCCTGCCGCGGCGGTGGGCCGTAGAAGGCGCGAAAGAGCTCATAGGTTCCGTCCACCAGATGAATTTTCATGGGGGCATTCTAAACTCCCTTAGAACCATTCCGCCTGGAAGACGGTAGGCCGAGTGCTGGTCCGAAGCGAACGAAGACTCCGAGGCGCCCACCGCAGGCAGAAGCTGTAGCGGAAGAACGCGCAGAACTGTTTGAGCGCCAGCGAGTTTTCTGCGCGCCGCTACAGCGCCCAAGCCTGCGGTGGCCAGCAGCGCCGAGGCCTGAGTGAGCTCGGACCAGCACTCGGCCGGCCCGCCAAGATACTCGCAGAGCCCCGCCTGTGGTAGCTTCCGCGCCATGGCTGACATGACTCTGGAGGCGGAGACCTCCAAAACGACCATGGACGAGGTGCGGCCCGGACTGGATGCCGCCTTGAAGAAAGAATTTCCCGGCGGCATGATGCGCTGGAGCTGGGACGGCGACGTGCTCAAGCTCTCCGGCCCCGGGGCCGAGGGCTCGGTGGTGCTGGACGGGGGGAAGCTGGTGGGCTTTGCTTCCCTCAAGCCGCCAGCGAGCCTGATGCAGGCCAAGATCCGCGAGAAGATGGGCCGGGTCTTGGAGGCCGCCGCCGGCTGATCCTTCGGTGGAGACTCCGAGCTCGTGAGCCCCGATTCCGGATCTGGCGCCGAGGCTGCTGGCAGCCCCAATCCTCCTGACAGCATCGTCGCTGCCGTCCTCGGGCATGCCCGCAGGGCTCCCGAGCGACCCTGGCTCTTCCACCGCCCGGAGCTCGACTGGCGGTGGCGCTGCTGGCGGCAGGTGGCGGCGCAGATGCTCGCCGGACCGGTGGTCACCGCCGGTGAGTTACCCGATCCCGGCTCCGCGGTGCCCTACCGCGACTACGGTGACCCCGACTCCATCGCCCTCGATCTCGTCCTCGCCGCCGCCGGCTACGATCCCCAGCCCCACTTCCTGGCAACCCAGCCCTCCCGGCCCTGGCCGCCGGAGGGCTTGGTGGACGTTCCGGATCTTACGGTGGAGCCGGCCCCGGGACGCTTCGCCCCGGCCGTCGAGATCCCCGATCGTCCCGGCCAGCCGGTGGGTGGGGCTCAGGTCTTGGAGAACGGGGACTGGCGGCGCCGCGGCGCCGCGGACCTGGTGCGTACCGCCACCGAGGCTTTCAGCTCCCTCCCTCCAGCCCCACGCCGCGACATCCTGGTGCTCCATCGCCCCCTGGCGGAGCCCGCCCAACGCCTGCTGCTGACCTGGGCCGCGCTCACCGAGGCGGCGCTGATTCTGCTGCCGCGCCCGGAGTCCACCCGGGGGGAAGACGACTGGTACCGGGAAACCCTCGCCTGGGTGCGCCCGACGTTGCTCCACGGCACCGCCGCCGAGCTCGCCGCCCTGCGCCGCGGCCTGGAGCCCCGCTTCCGCCGCTCATGGCCCTGGAATCGCCGCCCACGCCTGGCCCCGCCTGTGGACCGAGTGCGGGGGGTGGTGGTCTTCGGTGCGGAGGCGCTGGCGGAGGATGAGACGAGTTTTTGGCACACCGCCGGAGTGTCGGTGGTGGCGATTTCAAATCCATGAAGGCCTGAGCGACTTCCAGGCGAGACCGCACCGAGCGCTGAGTCCTCGTAGGCAGGAAGAACGGGACAAGACTGATAGAGTGAGGAACTATGGAAACCAACGACAAGACCGACTCCGCCTCGTCTGAGAACGCCATGGACGAGGCTGCTTCTATCACCGCTTCCAACGATTCCGCAGAGGCTTCGGCGGATCTTCCTTCGACCCTGCCGCCGCCCAACAATGCCAGCGCCCACGAGGAGATCACCGAGCGCGCAGATACGGTTTGGGTCCGCGGCACCGGGCCCCGCATCAGCAAG
This sequence comes from Acidobacteriota bacterium, assembly GCA_034211275.1. Lineage (NCBI taxonomy): Bacteria > Pseudomonadati > Acidobacteriota > Acidobacteriota bacterium. The sequence goes on along the minus strand of JAXHTF010000288.1, from coordinate 542 downwards.
AAAGACCGCTACGAGCTGCGCGGCCCGGGGGGCCGGGTGGCCATCATCGATGGCTGCCGGACGCCCTTCGCCAAGGCCGGCAGCGAGCTCAAGAACCTCGATTGCGTCGACCTCGGCGCCGTCGCCGCCCGCGAGCTGGTGGCGCGCACCGCCGTCGAGCCCGGGGATATCGACCTCTCCATCTTCGGCGTCGTGGTGCCGGCCCTCAACGCGCCGAATCTGGGCCGCGAGGTGATCTTCCGCGCCTCTCTGCCGGAGACCATCACCGGCACCACCGTCAACCTCGCCTGCGCCTCTTCCAACCGGGCCATCGCCTTCGGCGCCCAGGCCATCCTCTCCGGCGAGGCGGAGATCGTCCTCGCCGGCGGCGCCGAGTCCCTGTCCAACGTTCCCATCACCTACTCCCGCAACGCCGCCCAGCAGCTGATGAAGTTGAGCAAGGCGAAGTCCGTGGGAGCCAAGCTGGGGGCCCTGGGCAAGCTGCGCTTCAAGGATCTGGCGCCGGTGGCGCCGGCCATCGCCGAGTACACCACCGGCATGAC
>JAXHTF010000287.1 GCA_034211275.1 Acidobacteriota bacterium | reverse complement strand
AACTAAGAATTATGCCTCAAAAACGCTATCTATTCCACCAGCCAGTAGTCTCCTGCGAAGAAGCAGCGCAAGCGAGAAACATCCCCTTGTCGAGAGAGTTGAAGTCTTTGGTGCTCCGCTCGAAACATCAGGTTGTTGCCGTGCACCTACGAGGCTGTGACCGGATGTCGCGAAAACGTGTCCGAACTTTTACGCACGCACGCAGCCTCAGCATCCTGCCTAGATCTGAGCTCCTGAACATTTACGGACTTCGGGCAGGCTTAGTGAATCCATGGAATACATCTTTCTGCCAGCTTCATCTTCTTTGCCAGAAGGTGCTTCTGGAGCCCTTTGTCGGCACGAATGCTGGGTCTCTTACCGCCGGGCAGATATTTGACCCCGAGGAACTACTTAATATACCAAATATTGCCGTAGGGAGCTTCAGTGAGTAAGACTGTTTTGCTTGTTGCTGATCGAGTTGAAAATCACCAAGAGGCCAACCTTCAGTCGAAAGACCTTGAACGACTCGAAGACGCCTACTTTGAGAAGATCCGAGCAGGAATTCTCGAGTGTGACTGTAGGTTTCGCCATATTGATAATCCGGCCGAGCTTATCCGGCAGGCTCCCAGGCTTCCTGCCGATACCGTTGTATTTCCCCTGTGGTCAGGAGTTGCTTCCAGAAGCAGGAGAGCCCTAGTCCCCTCGATCTGCGAAGCCTGGGGAGTCCCATACGTAGGGTCCGACGCCTATACGCAAGTAATATGCCAGGACAAGTTTGTGGCGAAGCGCCTAGCAACAAGAGCCGGTCTCTCGACTCCACAGGCAGTGCTCCTCACGCCCACAGACTTTCAGGAAAGAAGGAAGGTTCAGGCAGCGCTTGAGACTCTTGCCTTACCTTTAGTCGTGAAGCCCAATTTCGAAGGCGGCTCGATAGGAATTAGCCAGCGCTCACTTGTGCATTCCTATGTCGACGCAGAAAGTACTGCCCATGAGGTTCATTCCATCCACAGGCAACCTATACTGGTAGAGGAGTTTGCGGAAGGGGTCGAGGCGAGCTTGCTACTCGTCTTCGCAAAAGAAGAAATATTCCTTGAGGGCGTTGTGCTCTACGAGCTGCATGAGGGACCTTGCTCACTCGAAAAAACAATATATAGCCTAGAGCTTAAGAAGGTCTCCCGAGAGAATATTAGTCAAAAGTTCTCCATGTCGAGCAAATACCCAGAACTCTTCGAGAGAGTCTACCGCCTTGTCGACTCCCTGGGTAAGGTGCACATTATTCGGGTAGACGGCAGAATGAGACGTGGGGATTTCCAAATGATTGAACTTAGTCCGGACATCTATCTGGGGCCAGACTCCTGCTTTGAAATAGCCGCAGAAGGTTGCGGCGAGTCCTACGCTCGACTGATTTCATTTCTTGTCTCAACAGCCTCTTGGTGAAAGCCGCTACGTTAGAGCCAGTGCGTGCCCTGTATGCTCGCCCCAAAGGAGCGTACGGATGCTGAGCATCATCAGGGCAGCTCCCTGCCGTCCGCACTAAGAACCTTTGGTATTTCGAAATGCCAAAAAGTGATCATCGACAGATGGTAGCGAAGGAAGCTTGCATAACTAGCGCTGCCATCTTCATCCTCCTGTTGATGTCCGAATAGGCGCTGCTTCCAGAGCGGCTCATGGACTTGAAAGACCCCGACGGCCCGTCGGAGGAACTGGCTCGCCCTTTTCCTGTCGCCTCGATCTCTATACGAGATTGACTGGTTAAATAGTACGGTCCTCAGAAGAGCCCGGTCTGGCTGCCCCCGCAGGCTTCTGTGAGCCGCCTCGAAGACATCGTCGGCATACCCCCAGCGGGAAGCTAAGGATGATACAACCCCGATATTGTTTAGCAGAACTATCCTGTCGAAAGAGTTAGCGACAGTCCTGAGAGCATGGTGCAGTCTTTGGGTTATCAGCTCGTAACGACTCTCGCCAGCCAGGACCTCCGCCACGGCTCGATTATTGGCCACTATGTGTCGCTCCATGAAGGCGCCGCCTAGGAGCTTTAGGGCCAGGTCGAGTTCGTTCAGCGCTGAGCTGAATTCACCCAGCCTAATCAGGTACATGGCGATAGATATCCGAGAATGAGCCTCATCACGTTGACGGTTCTGACTCTTGAAGAACTCTGCACTCTCCCTGGTTGCGTTTAAGGCGGCCCGAGGGGGCAGTAGAATCTCGGAGTTGCGCAAGAAATAGCCGTACTCCCTGAATTCTCTGAAAATAGGCTCGGCTCTGATGGCTTCGTATGCTTGCCAGCAGGCCTCGATTCTATTTAGCGACCTTAGCGAAGTCATCTCGATAAGCTTCACGCACAGGTTTACTCTGTAATCAGTGGCCGTTGTCGGATTTTGGATCCAAATTTCCTCGCACCTCTGTAGTGCGGCCGCGTGCTCTTCAAGGCGATCCAGTAGAGCCAGCTCTAGCAGTTCTCTCTCTTTGTCGTTAAGCGAGCCGGCCCTCAGGACCTCGTAGGCCTCCCGGTAGAGGCCGCTCTGGTAGTAGATCCCTAGGAGCTCTTTCTCAACTTCCTTCTCTAGGTCCTGCTGGGTACTTGCGTTGATCTCACGCCCTTGTTGACCGGCTCTTCGAAGCTCCTTCCAGAGTTTCTCGACGTAGGAGACTATTTCTCTCGGATATCTGCTGTTTAGTGCCAGAGAGCGAATTTCCTCGAATAGGTTGAGTAGTTTCTTTGGCTGGGCGATGCAGTAGAGAGAGGCTAGCCGGGTAAGGATCTGAGACTTTGAGTGGTCCAGGAAGTCTTCTTCTTCAAGCAGGGCCTCGTAGAGGGCTGTCCAAGACGAATAGGCCAGCTCACGGAATGCGACGAAGCTATCGGAGGAAAGAAGGGCCTTGGCAGTAGAGTCATGACAGAGGGCGTACTGTTCGTCACTCTGCCGCTCTATGAGGCCAAGGTCAAGCAGGCGCGATAGGGAAGCTTCTACATCTAAGAAAAAGTCTTGAAAATGAGCTGCGCGATCATACATAGCCATGATGCCGTATTCGGACGCATGGGCTCCATGGACTGCAAGAGAAACAGTCAGAAAGAGGTCGGACTTCCTGAGGCTTTCCAGCAATGCCACTGTCGGGTTACCAGTGGCATCAAGCTCCGAAATGACATTGACCTCTTGGGTATTAAAGGCCTCTTTTGCTGGCTCATCTAGTAATAGTATCTCAAGGTCCTTAAGGGCTCTCAGGTTTCCGGAGGTTTCATAATAGGCCTTTTCGAGAAGGCGCTCAAAGTTGACCGTGGTGCCGCTTTTTAGGATATCCTTGAGGGGCAACCACTGGAGTCTCCGGATAGGCACTCTTGCGGAGGCCATCTCGCACTCGTGAACGAGGTCATCCAATAAGAAGTTGCAGTCTTCGCCGGTCGTGTATTCCCAGATGAAGAATGCCAAACTGTTGTGAGTTATTAGTTCTGTCAGGATATCTTTGGAGAGAGGATCAAGGGACTGGACGTTTTCGACGCTGACTATTAGTCGCCCCGCTTTCTCGAGGAAGAGTTCCAGGTAGTCCGCTAGCTCCCAAAAGCCCGTATCTGTCCCTGGGTATAGCTTAGCCTTGAGGTCGGAGTGCGTTAATCGCATCTTCCGCTTGAGCATCGATCCAATTGGCTTGAAAGGTTTTAGTGGTGGCGTGCTGAAAGCTTCCTGTAGAAGCCTCTGGTCATGCTGCCCTTTCACGCTTTCGGTTGGGAGAGAGCGAAAATAGGAGTCGAGAGTTGGCAGGTTTCCAGAGCTTTCCGCGAGCGTGTTCGCTGCCGCAGCTAGCTTTGAAATGTAAAGCCCGTTCCTCCTCTCTACATCCTTTACTTCGGCTCTGAGGTGGTGCGCATCCTGAGCGTTGCTCCAATGCCTCACTAATGCGCTCTTCCCCACGCCAGTTTCGGCGCTTATTATTGCGACCGTGGGTGTTTTGGTCTCAGCGTCTTGATAGTTTGCTGAGAGCCAGGAAAGATCCGCGGACCGGTTAATGAAGTCTTCCGAAGTTAGCATAATTCTTAGTTCTCACTGCTAAGAATTCACCACCACCCCCCGCACATCCGCCCCCACCAACGCCGCCCGCAGGCCGGAGGCTGAGACATGGGTATAAATCTCGGTCGTCGCGATGGAGCTGTGACCGAGGAGGCGCTGGACGTAGCGGATGTCTACGCCGGCCTCGAGGAGGAGGGTGGCGCAGGAGTGGCGGAGCATGTGGGGGGTGGCGGGGCGGCGGAGGCCGGCGCGGGAGGCGGCTTCGTGGAGGTGCTTGCGGATGAATTGGGAGGAGGCCCGGGTGCCGCGCGAATTGATCAGGAGGGCTTGGGTGTCCTCGGCACGGGCGTCCCGGAGGATGAGGTAGCGGGCGAGGAGTATGCGGAGCTCCGGATCGGTGAGGAAGGCTTGGCGCTCCCGGGAGCCTTTGCCCTCGACCCGTAGCGCTCCTTCTGTCAGATCCAGCGCATCTATCGTCGCCCCCGTCAGCTCGCTGACCCGCAAGCCGGTGGCCACCAGCGTCTCCACCGCGACCAAGAGCGTCAGCTGAATGAACCGGCTGGGCGAGAGGTCGTAGGGGATCTCCTGGTGCTCGTAGCTGCGGAATGGATTCAGATCCAGGGCACTCCCGATGGCGCGGAGGAGCGCCCGGATCTCCGCGGCATGGAGGTGGCGTGGCAGGCGTTGGGGGGTGCGGATGCGGAGCTTCAAACGGCGGAAGGGAGAGAGCTCGATCACCTCCCGATCCTCCAGCCACCCGAAGAAGGCCCGCAAGCAAGCCATGCGGCGGCGCACCGTGGTCGCCTGGAGGCCGCGCTCCGTGAGTAGGTATCCGCTGTACTCCCGCAGACACTCCGCATCCAGCGCCTCCACCGGCTCCCCGAGCCTTCCGGACCGCTTCAGGAAGGTGGCGAGCTCCCGCAGGTCGATGCCGTAGGCCCGCAGGGTGTGGGTAGACAAGTTCCGCTCGTGGCGGCAGGCGTCGAGGAATCGGCTCTGGGCCTCGTCGAAGTGCATAGCCAGGGATCTCCGCGCATAGAGGAGCCGGGACGGCCCCGAGTAGAAAAAAGTCGCGAGCACGCGTAGCTGGGAGCACCCGAGATTACTCGAATACGGAATAAATAGCGTTTTAGCGAGTATTTTCTGACAGAGAGGCGAGAGTGGACGGCTGACGAGAGCGGCTCGGGGAAGGAGTCAGGCGCTGCAAGAGCAGGGCCCTCGCCGCATCAAGGCCGGAGGACCGCCAGCGGCGCAGAGGCGGTCGATCCAGGTTCGACGGCACCGCGAACAGCCCATGCAAAAAGCCCCGACGACCCAAGGCCGCCGGGGCTTTCAAGAGGGGGATGAAGACGAGCTCAGCCTGGGAAGCACTCCTTCCCGAAGCCGTCGCACACCACCGCCGAGCCCGGAACGGAGTAGCAGTCGTAGTAGCCCTGACAGCTGATCTGGTAGGGCGGAATGTTGAACCGGACGCTGCCGGGGCAAGTGGTGGTGGCGGAGCACGCGTAGCCCTCGGTGCCGGGGTTCTTGGCTTCGCTGTTGGGGGTGCCGAGGGCGGTGGGCTGGGCGGTGAAGAGCGGGGCCTGGGGGAGCTCGGCGTGGACGGCGGTGGTAGCTGCCGCTGGCTCTTCCGCGTGGACAACGCCCGCCAAGGCGAAGGTGGCGAGGACGATGGACAGGATGTAGATCGAAAGCTTCATGGTAGTTCTCCTCCATGTCGGGCTTCTTAGAGAGGCCCTATCATCAGATTGGCCCGAGAGCTCCCGGCGACCGTTCGCCGAACTCTTATCGAGCAGTGAATGCTGCAGGACTGTAGCATGGGCTTCGGGGACAGGTCCCGCGGTCACCGAGCCTCGGTGGGATGGGCCGTCGGGAAAGCTGCAGGTCCCATGGCGGGCCGCAGGAACGAGGCGTGATGGTGGGCTGGCGCCCCCCCAACTCCAGGAGGCGCATCAGCCAGTTGTAGGGTGGGCGCCAGCCCACCACTTCGACGGTCGGATCTCAGGCTAGCAACCCATCGAGAAAACCGGGCCTCCAACTACCTGAGGGCAGCCACC
>JAXHTF010000286.1 GCA_034211275.1 Acidobacteriota bacterium | reverse complement strand
TCCTTATTGTTCCTACCCGAGTCGCAGGCGAGTTGGTGGGCTGGCGCCCACCCTAGGGGAGGCTGTCGAGCTTTGGGCTGTAGAGTGGGCGCCAGCCCTCCGTATCGTCTTGTTTGAAGACCAAGACTAACGAGCCGATACCGCTTCGCCCCCGGGGCGCACCAGCCAGCCCACGGGGCGCCGGCGCAGGGCTTGGAGGAGTTCGACGGTGACGGTCTCGCCGGCGAGGTCGAGGGTGATGGGAGGGGGGACCTCGCCGGTGCTCAGCCCGCGGACTGTCTCGGCTCCGTCCTCCAGCACCCAGCTCACCAAGTCCGCCTCGATGGTGTCCCGCAGGGGGCCGAGCTCGTCCACCATGATCAATCCGTCGAGACCGATGGCCAGCACCGGTCCTTGGAGATAGGCCAGGAGGGCCAGGGCCAGCTGCTTTTCCTGGCTCAGACGGCCGCGCATCTGCGCCCGCAGCTCCTGCTGGCGGTCCAGGGCGGCGTTGAGCTGGGCGGAGATTTGGGCCAGCTCGTCTTCTCCGCGCACCGGCAGGCGCCGGCGATCCTCGCCCTGGGCGATGGCTTCGATGCCGTCGGTGAGCTCCCGCAGGGGCTCTAAAAGCCGCCGCCGCAGGGCCCGGGAGAGGACGATGAGGGAGAGTAGACCGATGGTCACCAAGAAGCCGATGCCGGCGCCGCTCTGCACCGCCGTGGAGCGAGCTCGCCGATCCGCCTCGCGCATCGCCCGATGGTTGATGTCCAGGAGCTGCAGGACGTCCGCCTTGACCTGGCCGAAGATCGGTTCCACCTCTTCGTTGTAGGCCCGCAGGGGTCGCTCGCCGCGCTGCTCCAAGAACTGGCCTCGCTGGAGCCGGTATTGGTTGTAGGAGGTCCGCAGGTGCTCCAGGATCGGCCGCTCCGCCTCCTCCGTGACATTGTCCTCGGCGGCTTGCAGGCTCTGCTCGAAGGCGGTGTGCCAGCGCTGCAGCTCGTCCCGGTCCGGAGCCTGATCCAGGAGCAGCAGGAGGGTGGCACTGTCCTGGCGTTCCAGGGCCTCGAGCATGCGGGTGCAGGCGGCGATGCTGGTGAAATTCTCCTCCAGGATGACGTCGATGCCCCGGCTCAGCTGGAGGAAGCCGAGCATGGCGCTGCCGGCGCAGAGCACCATCAGGGCCACCAGATAGCCGTAGCCGAGGAGCAGGCGCAGCCGCAGGGTCAAGCTGTTCCTCCTACTCCAGGGCCGCCACGCGCTGGATGTCGTCGCCGTGACCCAGCAGCACCAGCACGTCGCCGCTCTCGATCTTCTCGCCGGCCTCCGGGTTGGCGAGGACCTCCTCGCCGCGGCGCAGCGCCAGCACCGTCACCCGGTGGCGCTTGCGCAGATGGAGCTCCGCCAGGCTCTGCCCGGCGAAGGTCTCCGGCGCGTCGAGCTCGGTGATGCTGGCGTCCCCGAGCTCGATCTGGCTGCCGAGGCTCGGGTTGGCCAGGTGCAGGGCCAGGCGGTGGCCCATCTCGTCCTCCGGGTTGATCACCTCGCTGGCTCCCACCGCCAGCAGCACCCGGGCGTGGAGATCGTTGAACGAGCGCACCACGATGCGCGGGACCCCCATCTGGCGCAACAACGCCGTGGTCAGGATCGACGCTTCGGTGGCGCGGGAGCCCATGGTCACCACCGCGCAGGAGATGCGCTCCAGGGGCAGCTCGTCGAGGGCGGCTTCGTCGGTGGCGTCGGCGATGGCCACCGAATCCACCTCCTCGGCGATGAGCTCCACCCGCTCCGCGGCCCGGTCCACCGCCAGCACCGACTGGCCGCGGCGGGCCAGGTTGGTGGCGACGCTGCGGCCGAAGCGGCCCAGGCCGATGATCACCAGTTCTCCGGAGCCGGCCATCAGCCCACCATGATGCTGGTTTCGGGGTAGCGCAGGCGCGAGCCGGCGGAAGTCTCTCCGGTGGCCAGGGAGAGAACGAGGGTCAGGGGTCCGATGCGTCCGATGAACATGATAGCGATGATAATGAATTTCCCCACCGGACCGAGCTCGGCGGTGGCTCCCAGGGACAGACCGACGGTACCGGCGGCGCTCACCACCTCGAAGAGTAGCGCGTCGAAGGCCTGGTCCTCCGCCAGCAGCAGGAGGAAGAAACCCACCAGGGAGACCGCCAAGGCCATCAGCACCACCGCCAGGCTGCGGTAGACCGTGCCGCGGGAGATCTCCCGCTGCGCCAGCTGGACGGCGGGGCGGTTGCGGGCGTTGGCCCAGATGGCTGCCAGCAGCACCACCAGGGTGGTGGTCTTGATGCCGCCGCCGGTGCCGCCGGGGGAAGCGCCGATGAACATCAGGATCATCATCAGCAGCAGGGTCGCCGGCGCCAGGTGGGCGAAGTCCACGGAATTGAAGCCGGCGGTGCGCAGGGTGACGCTCTGGAAGAAGGAGTTGGTGAGCTTGTGGAAGGTCGGCAGACCGGCCAGGGAATGGCTCCACTCGGTGAGGGCATAGACCAGCCAGCCCGCTGCCACCAGCGCCGCCGATGCCGCCAGCACCACCCGCACCTGCACCGAAAAGCGCTGGATTCTTTGTACCCGCTCCCACCGGCGGTGGAAGACCCGCTGCCAGAGGGCCGCCAGCACCACGAAGCCGAGGCCGCCAGCGGTGATCAGCAGCGCCAGGGTGAGGAGCATCCAGGGATTCTGCTGAAAGATCACCACCGAATCTGACTGCAGGGCGAAGCCGGCGTTGCAGAAGGCGGAGATGGAGTGGAAGAGCCCCAGCCACAGGGCGTCGCCGAGGGTCTCACCGCGGAGTAGAAAGCCGGCGCCGAGGATCACCGCTCCCACCGCCTCCACCGCCAGAGTGGAGAGGACGATGAAGCGGGTGAGGACGTAGGCGGTATGGCCCGGCTGCAGCTCCAGAACGTCGTTCAGGGCGCGCTCGCCGCGCAATCCCAGGCTGCCTCCCAACAGCAGGGTGGCAAAGGTGGAGAGCACCATGATCCCGAGACCGCCCACCTGGATCAGGCCCAGGATCACGCCGTGGCCGAGGGGGGAGAACGCGTTGGGGGTGTCGAGGACGATGAGGCCGGTGACGCAGACCGCGCTGGTGGCGGTGAACAGGGCGTCGAGGGCGGAAATGGAGGTTCCCGGAGCCGCCGCCGACGGGAAGGTGAGAAAGACCGTGCCCATGAGCACCAGGGAGACGAAGGAAGCGAAGACCAGCCGCGAGGGATGGCGGTAGAAGGCCTTGAGCAAATCCTCCGTGCTCTCCTGCTGACCCAGCAGCAGACCCAAGAGCACCGCCAAGGCCAGCGCCAGCAGGCTCAGCATGAGGGCGGGGGAAGCGGCGGAGGCCAGGCTCGCCAGCACCGCTGCCAGCGGCAGCAAGGCCCCCCGGCGGCGCTGCTGGAGAAGCAGTCGGAGAAACGGCGCTGCCAGCGCCAGGGAGCCGTAGCCGAGGATCAGGCACACCGCCCGGGGCAGCCAGCCGGCGCTGGCTTGATACCCCACCACCGCCACCGTCAGCACCAGGGTGAGGGTGGTCAGATGGCGCAGCGCCGGATACCAGCGCATCAGCCAGCGCCAGAGCTCCGAATCCTCCAGCTGCCGGCGGGGCCGGGACATGGCCTCGGCGGGTAGAAAGTGCGCCCCCAGCAGCAGAGCGTTCCACAGCACTACGAGGCCGGCGGGCACTGGGTCGGCGGCCATGGCGGGGACGAAGAGACCGATATTGAGCGAGTAGGCGGCGGAGACGGCGTAGCCTCGCCAGTTGTGGGAGGGCCGGCTACGGGAGCGGCCGAAGGTGAAGATCACCAAGACGGTGAGGGCCACCAGGCCGAGGCTCAGACCGGCGCCGACGGCGGTGATCTCCTCGGCGCTGCCGAAATAGCCGCCGGTCATGTCGACGGTCTGCTGGGCGAGCAGCGTCAGGGCGGTGCTGCCGGTGAGCTGGGCGGCGAGGAGCAGATCCCGCCGTCCGGGCTGGCGGCGAGAGCTCATCCGGCGGCTTCGATGCCGAGCTTTGCCCAGCGCCGGCATCGGGACAGGGTGGGGGAGAGACTGGTTTGGGGTGGCTGCACGGGAAATGCTCGAACCGGCTCGTTCGCAACTGTCGAAGAAATGCTATCACCGCGTTCCTTACCGAGACGGGGCGGGCTACTAAGACGGGGCGGGCCACCGAGACGGGGGCGTGGCCGGGGGACTACAATGACCCCGAAGGGAGTCCACCATGAGCCAGGAAGATTCTCCGGAGCAGGGCTCCGGGGTGCCGCCAGCGAAGGTCGGGATGATCGGTCTCGGCGCCTACGCGCCGGAGCGGGTGATGACCAACGAGGATTGGTGCCAGTACGTCGACACCAGCGATCAATGGATCGTCGAGCGCACCGGCATCCACCGCCGCCGCATCGCCGCCGAGGACGAGACCACCGTCGATCTGGGAGAGAAGGCGGCACGGGCGGCCCTCGCCGACGCCGGCCTGGAACCGGAGCACGTGGACGAGCTCATCGTCGCCACCGACACGCCGGAGGTCTACGTCCCCGACACCTCGTCGATCTTGCAGCATCGCCTGGGCCTGCGCCCCATCCCCTCCTACGACCTGGGGGGCAGCGGCTGCGCCGGTTTCGTCCAGGCCCTGGACGTGGCCCGTTCACGGGTCTTCACCGGTACTCGCCGGGTGTTGGTGGTGGGGGTGGAGCTGCTCACCCGGCTGATGAGCTGGACCGACCGCAATACCTGCGTGCTCTTCGGCGACGCCGCCGGTGCCGCGGTGGTCTCGTGGGTGGAGGATTCCGGCGAGATTCTCGCCGCGGTCTCCGGCACCGACGGCAGCCGCGCCGGCATTCTGGGCTTGGAAGTGGGGGGCACCCGCAAGCCCTTCACCCTCGAACGGGCCCAGCGGGATGAGCACCACGCGGTGGTGATGAACGGCCGGGAAGTATTCAAGGAGGCGGTGCACCGCATGAGTCAGGCGGCCCGCCAGGTCCTGGAGCAGGCCGGCCGAAGCCTCGCCGACGTGGATCTGGTGGTGCCCCACCAGGCCAATCTGCGGATCATCCACGCGGTGGCCAAGCACCTGGAGGTGGAGCTGGAGAAGGTGTTCATCAACGTTCAGGACTTCGGCAACACCGGCTCCGCGTCCATCCCCCTGGCCCTCACCCAGGCCCGCGCCGCCGGCCGCGTGCGCCGTGGTGATCTGGTGCTCCTCACCACCTTCGGAGCCGGTTTCCACTGGGCCGCCATGTTGGTGCAGTTCTGATCTCCTGGGGGCTCGAGCCTTAGTTGGATAGGACCTTCGCAGGTCCTTGAAAGGTGCTATACTCCACGCGCTTTTACCGATTGTCGGTAATTTTTAATTAGTTTTGCTGATTGTCTCGGGGAGATCGTCGATGGTTCCCGTCTTGTGTGTGCGCTATGGGCGTAGGGACCATCTCCAAACCTTTCTTCTTCAGCCTCCACGCCGGATTGGCCTCGCTCCCCACCGGGGGTGCGCTCTGCCGTGGAGAAGAAGTCGCATCGGGCCTCCGCAGACATATCGAGCAATCTCGGTTGTCGAGGAGGTACCCCCATGGCCCATTTCCTCTTCCTCTCGGACTTCGAGCAAGGACATCTTTTTCCCACCTTCGGTCTGGCCCATTCCCTGATTCGCCGCGGCCACCGGGTTTCCTACATCGGTATTCCCGACATGGAACCCTACGTGGAGCGCCAGGGGTTGGAGCTCTATCCGATCTACAGCGACCTCTATCCCGCCGGCGCTTCCGCCCAGCTGCGCGCCGAGGCCCAATCTGGAGAGGCTCCATCCGGCGTCGTGCAAGGCCGGGTCTTCAGCCAGCATCTGGAACCGCTGATTCAGGGTGACCTGGACGAGCTGATGGCGGATCTGGCACCGGACCTGGTCATTTCCAGTCTCTTCCTGCCGCTGGAAACCCTCATCTTCCACTACCGCTACCAGCTCCCCATGGCGGTCTTCACCCAATGTCTGCGGGCACCGGACAGCGCGCCGGGGCAGCTGGCCGTCGAAGAGATCTTCGATCTGGATCATCTGTCCTTCCAGATCCTCGAGCTGGCGATGAATCAGGGGCACGAGGTGCGCAGCAGAGGCGC
>JAXHTF010000285.1 GCA_034211275.1 Acidobacteriota bacterium | reverse complement strand
CCGAGCGCTTGGTGGTGGGCCTCATGGGCATCCTGCAGGCGGGCTGCGCCTACGTGCCCCTGGATCCCGCCTACCCGGCGGACCGCCTGGCCTACATGGTGGAGGATTCGTCCGCGCCGCTGGTGATCACGGAGAAAGACGCCGTCGGCCAGCTTCCGGAGGCGACGGAGAAGATCCTGCTGGACGAGCTGATGGAGGAGGAGCCGGCGACGGTGGAGCCCGAGGCGGCGCTGCCCGAGGTCTCTCCGGACCAGCTGGCCTACGTTATCTACACCTCTGGCTCCACCGGCAAGCCCAAGGGGGTGATGATCTCCCACCGCATGGTGGTGCAGTACACGGCGGAGATGGTGCGGCAATTCGGTCTCGATGCCAGCGATCGAGTGTTGCAATTCGCCTCCCTCTCCTTCGACGTGGTGGTGGAGGAGGTCTATCCGGCACTGGCGGCGGGAGCGGCGGTGGTGGTGCCGAGCCAGGATCTGCTGCTCTCGACGGCGGAGCTGGAACGGGAGATCAGCGACCACGGCGTCACCGGCTTGGAGCTGCCGGCGGCTTATTGGCAGGAGTGGGTCCACGCCATGGTGCAGGCCGGCCGCAAGCCGCCGGAGTCGCTGCGCTGGATCCTGGTGGGCTGCGAGAAACCCCAGCAGGAGCGGCTGGCTTCCTGGCGACAGTGGGATATCCCCCTCTACATCGTCTTCGGCCTCACCGAGACCACCGTCACTTCCACCCTTTTCCGCCTCGAGGGCGTGACGGAGGGAGAGGAGCCCGATGCGGGAGGGGTGGATCTCGATCTGCCCATCGGCAAGCCGGTGCTGAACAGCCGGGTGTGGGTCCTCGACGACCGCCTGGAGCCGGTGCCCGTCGGGGTCACCGGCCAGCTCTACATTGGCGGCCTGGGCGTCGGCCGCGGCTATCTCGGCCGCCCGGCCCTCACCGCCGAGCGCTTTGGTCCGGATCCGCTGAGCTCCGAAGAAGGAGCGCGCTGGTACCGCACCGGCGACCTGGCTCGCTGGCGGGAGAACGGCGACCTGGAATTCCTCGGCCGCATGGATCATCAGGTCAAGGTGCGCGGCTTCCGGGTCGAGCTGGGGGAGATCGAGCAGGCCCTGGGGGACCATCCCGGCGTCCGCGAGGCGGCGGTGGTGGCCCACATCCCCGCTACATCCGGAGGGGCCGGCGGCACCCGGCTGGTGGGCTATGTGGTCTATGAGGAGACTGCAGACCTCGGCGCGGCGGATCTGCGCGCCTACCTCCGCCAACGCCTGCCGGAGTACATGGTGCCCGCCTCGCTGGTGGAGCTGGGCTCGCTGCCCCTGACCCCCAACGGCAAGGTGGATCGCGACGCCCTGCCGGCCCCGGGCTCGCTGAGCCGCGCCGGCGAGCAGGGCTACGAGCCGCCGCGCACCGACGCCGAGAAGGCGCTGGCCCAGGCTTGGAGCGAGGTGCTGGGAGTGGAGAGTGTCGGCATTCACGACGACTTCTTCGAGCTCGGCGGCGATTCCATCCTGTCCATTCAGCTGACCACCCGGGCGCGCAAGGCGGGGGTGGAGATCAACCCCCGGCTGGTGTTCGAGAATCCCACCATCGCCGAGCTGGCGAAGGTCGCTGGCCAGGCCTCCATGGTGGTGGCGGAGCAGGGGGAGGTCACCGGCGCGGTGCCCCTGCTGCCCATCCAGTCCTGGTATTTCGCCCAGGATCCGGCGGACCCGAACCACTTCCAGCTGCCGGTGCTGCTGGCGCTGGAGGAGCGTTGGGAGGCAGAGGTGCTGCAACCGGTGGTGGCGGCGCTGCTCACCCACCACGACGCCCTCCGTACCCGTTTCGAACACGGCTCCGACGGCTGGAAGCAGGAGCTGCTGCCGGTGCCGGAGGCCGGTATCGAGGAAGACGGGGCCGAGGAAGCTTGGGGCGATCTGCTGGAGGTCCACGACCTCTCCGATCTCGACCGCGAGGCCCAGGACGCGGCGCTGGCGGAGCGCTCGGTGAGCCTCAAGGCCAGCCTCGATGTCGCCACCGGGCGGGTCTTCCGTACGGCGCTCTTCGACCTTGGTCCGGACCGCCGGCAGCGGCTGCTCCTGGCGGCCCATCACCTGGTGGTGGATACGGTCTCCTTGCAGACCCTGGTGGGAGACCTGGTGGACGGCTACCGCCAGGCCTCCGAGGGTGACGAGCAAGCGGCCATGGAGGTGGCCCCCAAGACCACCTCCATCCGCACCTGGGCGGAGAAGCTTCAGCAGCACGTGGAGGAGGGTGGCGTCGCCGGTGAGGAGAGCTATTGGTTGGCGCCGGAGCGCGCTTCGGTTCCGGCGCTGCCGGTGGACCATCCCGAGGCGGAAAATCTGGCCAGCGGTGAGAAGACCCTGTCGGCACGCCTCGACGCCGGTCTCACCGAAGAGCTGCTGGGCAAGGCCCCCCGGGCCTACCGCATGAACGTCCAGGAGGTCTTGCTCACCGCCCTGGCCCAGACCGTCTCCGAATGGAAGGGCGAGGCGACCGGTCCGCTGCTGGTGGACCTGGAAGGCCACGGCCGGGAAGAGATCTTCGACGACGTCGATCTCTCCCGCACCGTCGGCTGGTTCGCCAGCCTCTACCCGGTGCTCCTCGCCGTGCCCGCCGACGCGCAGCCCAAGGAAGCGCTGCAGACCGCCAAGGAGCAGCTGCGGAACGTGCCCGGCCGCGGTGGCCTCGGGTATGGACTGCTGGCCACCTATGGTTCCGAAGAAACCCGCGCGGCCCTGGCGGCCCAGCCGCCGGCGCCGCTGCTCTTCAACTATGTCGGTCAGCTGGACCGCGGCCTCGGCGGCGACCTGCCGGTGGAGCTGGTGGCGGGGGACGGCGAGCTGCCGTCGCCGGAGGGGCAGCGCCGCAGCCACCTGCTGGAGGTCAACGCCTCGGTGCTGGAGGGCACCCTGGAGGTGGCCTGGACTTTCTCAGCCGCCGTCCACGACGAGGTGACGGTGCGGGCCCTGGCGGATTCCCTGGTGGAGCGGCTGGCTCAGCTGGTGCAGCATTGCCTGTCCCCGGAGGCCGGTGGCTTCACGCCGTCGGACTTCCCCCTGGCGAACCTCGATCAGCCGCAGCTGGACGAGATTCTGGCCTCCGCCGGGGCGATGGAGGACATCTACGGTCTCTCGCCGCTGCAGCAGGGCATGCTCTTCCACAACCTGGTGCAGCCGGAGGGTGGCTTCTACATGGCCCAGAACGGCCATCAGGTCGCCGGGCGGCTGGACATCGACATCTTCCGCCAGGCCTGGCAGACGGTGGTGGACGCCCATCCGGTGCTCCGCACCTCCTTCCGCTGGGACGGCCTCGACGAGCCGGTGCAGGTGGTCCACGGCGAGGCCGAGGTGCCGGTGCGCTACGAGGATTGGAGCGATCTGTCTTCGGACGAGCAGCGCCGCCGCCTCGACGAATACCTCGAAGAGGACCGCCGGCAGAGCTTCCCGCTGGATTCGGCGCCGCCGCTGATGCGCTTCCTGGTGGCGCGGCTGGCGCCGGACGTGCACCACATCGAGTGGAGCTTCCACCAGATCCTCTTCGACGGCTGGAGCCTGCCCATGGTCTTCCAGGAGTTCGCCCTGGCCTTCCGGGCGCTCTCCCGGGGAGGCTGGCCGGAGCTGCCCCAGCGGCCCCGCTACCGCGATCACATCGCCTGGCTTCAGTCCCAGGACCGGGCGCAGGAGGAGGCCTATTGGCGCCGCGCCCTGGCGGGGGTGGAGGTGGCCACGCCGTTGCCCTTCGACCGTCCCGCCCACGGCGCCGGCGCCCGCCCCAGCTCCTACGAGGAGCGGGAGGTGCTGGTGGACGCCGCCGTTTGGGAGCGCCTGCAGGAACGCTCCCGCCGGACCCGGGTGACCATCAACACGCTGGTGCAGGGCGCCTGGGCACAGCTTCTGGGCCGCTACAGCCGGCGTCGGGACGTGATCTTCGGCGCGGTGGTCTCCGGCCGACCGGCGGCGTTGCCGGGGGTGGAGACCATGATCGGTCTGTTCATCAACAACCTGCCGGTGCGCGCCTCCTGGGAGCCGGCGGCGAACGACGAGAGTCTCACCGCCGGTGGCTGGCTGCAGGCGCTGCAGGAGGCCCAGGCGGAGCAGCGTCAATACGAGCATTCGGCGCTGGTGGACGTCCAGCGCTGGGCCGGCCCGAGCTGGGGAGGCCCGAGCTGGGGAGGCCAGGGCTCGGAGGCGGGGCTCTTCAACCACATGCTGGTGTTCCAGAACTATCCCACCGGGGAGGCCATCACCGACGACGACGCCGGCAACCCGGGAGAGGGGGATCTGTCGGTCTCCATGGAGCCCGCCCGGGAGCGCTCCCACTTCCCCCTGACCCTGGTGATCAATCCCCAGGCCCAGCTCTCCCTCAGCCTGGCCTACGACACGGCGCGCTTCGACTCCGCAACCATCGACCGCATCTTCGGTCATCTGGAGCGGTTGCTGGACGAGCTGCCGGCGGATCCCTCCCGGCCCCTGGATCGAGTGCCCATGCTGTCGGCGGCGGAGCAGAGTCAGCTCACCGCCTGGGGCCACGGCGAGGAGCTATCGGATCGGAGCTTTGCGTCCCTGCCGCGGCGGGTGGCGGGGATGGCGGAGTCCTCGCCCGACGCGCCGGCGGTGCGCGGCGGCGACCAGGTGTGGAGCTTCGGCGAGCTGGCCCGCCGCAGCGCCGCGGTGCGCACCGCCCTGCTACGCCGCCCCAAGGTCGACACCGGCACTCTGGTGGGCCTGTGCCTGCACCGCACGGCGGATCTGCCGGCGGCGATCCTCGGCGTGCTGGAGGCCGGCTGCGCCTTCGTGCCGCTGGATCCGGACTACCCGGCGGAGCGGCTGGCCTACATGGTGGAGGACTCGGAGCTCGCCATCGTCGTCGGTCACGGCGAAGCCCTCGACGGCTTGCCGGAGGATCTGCTCACCGGCATCGACACCCTGCGCTTGGAGGACCTGGAGATCCCGGAGCAGCCCGGCGTGCCGGTGGCGGTGAGCGCCGACGATCTGGCGTATCTGATCTACACCTCCGGCACCACCGGCAAGCCCAAGGCGGTGATGGTGGAGCACGGCAACCTGGCCCACACCACGTCGGCGGCGCAGCAGCGCTTCGGCTGGGAGCCCGGGGATCTGATGCTCTGCTTGGCGTCCTACTCCTTCGACATCTTCCTCTTCGAATGCCTGATGCCCCTGGCCGGCGGCGCGGCGGTGGAGGTGGTGGGCCGGGAGGCGACCCTCGACCAGGACGCCCTGGCGGGGCACGTGGCCGCGGCCACCCGCATCCACGGCGTCCCCACCCTGCTGCGGCAGGTGGTGGTGCATGCCAAGGAGCAGGAGCAAGAGCAGACCTACGAGAAGGTGCGTACCGTCTTCGTCGGCGGCGACCGGGTGCCCGGGGATCTGGTCACCGAGCTGGAGGAGACCTTCCCGAACGCGAGCATTGAGGTGCTCTACGGTCCCACCGAGGCCACAATCATCTGCAGTCACGCCAGCCCGGAGCGCGGCGCCGAACATTGGCGCAGCCTCCTGGGCCGCCCGCTGCCGGGAGTAGATCTGCGGCTGCTGGGCCCCGACGGCCGGCCGGTGCCGGCGGGGGCTCCCGGCGAGCTCTTCATCGGTGGCGACGGCGTCACCCGGGGCTATCTGGGGCGGAAGGCGCTGAGCGAAGAGCGGTTTGTAGAGCTCGAGGAAGGCTCCGGCGAGCGCTTCTACGCCAGTGGTGACCTGGCGCGGTGGATTCCCTCGGATGACTCTTCAGAAGGAAACACCGCTCAGCTGGAATTCCTCGGCCGCGGCGACGGCCAGGTCAAGGTCCGCGGCTTCCGGGTCGAGCTGGGGGAGGTGGAGACGGTGCTGCGCTCCCATCCGGCGCTGGAAGAGGCGGCGGTGGCGGCGGTGGACGACGGCGCCGCCTCCGGCGCCCGGCTGGTGGCCTACGCCATGCCGGCTTCCGGCGAGACCATGCCCGGAGCGGACGAGCTGCGCTCCTACTGCCAGGAGCGGCTGGCGCCCTACATGGTGCCCTCGGCCTTCGTCGAGCTGGAGGCGCTGCCGCTGACCCCCACCGGCAAGGTGGACCGCCGGGCGCTGGTGAGCCAGGCCGGCGAGCA
>JAXHTF010000284.1 GCA_034211275.1 Acidobacteriota bacterium | reverse complement strand
CTCGATCCGCCGCACATCCTGAGCTGGGGATTCTTAGTCGCGGCGATGATCTTCACCCTGGTGTTGGCGCACCGCTGCAGCCGTCTCTACGACGAGATCAAGACTTTCCAGCGAGGCCTCGAAGGCCGCGTCCAGGCCCGCACCCGGGAGCTGGAGCGGATGAACGAGCGGCTCAAGGAAACGGATCAGGCGAAGCGCGACTTCCTGGCCAATATGAGCCACGAGATCCGCACCCCGATGAACGGCATCATCGGCATGTCCGAGCTGCTGCTGCGCACCGACCTCAACCTCGAGCAGCGCCAATACGCCAGCACCATCGTCACCTCCGCCACGGCGCTCCTCTCGCTCATCGACGACATCCTCGATTTCTCCAAGATCGAGGCCGGCAAGCTGCAGCTGCGGCAGGTGGATTTCCAGCTGCGCAAGACCCTGGAGGGAGTGATCCAGCTGCTGGAGCCGCGGGCGGAGGACAAGAATATCGGCCTCGAGCTGGAGGTGTCGGACGATCTGCCGGAGCGCTACAGCGGTGATCCGGCGCGGCTGCGCCAGGTGTTGATGAATCTGGTGGGCAATGCGATCAAATTCACCGACCTGGGGCACGTCAAGGTGCGGGTGGAGCGAGCCAAGCGCCCGCCCAAGGACGAGCCGGGGCCGTGGCTGACCTTCTCGGTGGTGGATACCGGGGTGGGCATCCCGGCGACGGAGTTGGAGAAGCTGTTCAAGGCCTTCACCCAGGTGGACAGCTCCATGAGCCGCCGCTTCGGCGGCACTGGTCTGGGTCTAGCCATCAGCCGTGACATCGTGCACCTCATGGGCGGCGAGATCTCCGTCGACAGCGCCCCGGGGCGGGGTTCCACCTTCCGCTTCACCGTGCGTCTGGCTCCTCCCAGCCGGCCGATTTCGGATCCCGCTCTGCGCCAGGCGACCCAGGAAGATCTGCGGCAGCTGCGGGGCAACTTTCACATCCTCCTGGCGGAGGACAATCCGGTCAATCAGATGGTCTCCCTGCGCCAGCTCAAGGCTTTGGGCTTCCGGGCGTCGGCGGTGACCAACGGTTGGGAGGCACTGCAGGCTCTATCCCGGCATCCCTTCGACCTGGTGCTGATGGACTGTCAGATGCCCAAGATGGACGGCTACGAGGCGACCCGCCGGGTGCGCCAGGGAGAGTCGGGAAAGCGCCGGTTGCCGATCATCGCCGTCACAGCCCACGCCATGAAGGGGGACCGGGAGAAGTGTCTGCAGTGTGGCATGGACGATTATCTCTCCAAGCCGTTCCGGGAGCAGGACCTGGCGGCGGTGCTCGATCGCTGGCTGTTGGAGCGGGAAGACTCCCGCGCCGACGGCGCCTCCCGTCGTCGGGAGACCCCCGGCCGGGGGATGAAGATGCCTCCCTCACCGACGCCCCCTTCATCGACCTCGCCGGCATCGGCCTCGCCTCCTCCAGCGAGCCCACCGCCGGGATCTCGACCCCCAATTACCGGCCAACCGGTCTCTGGCCAACCGGCTCCTTCGCCTGCACCGCCCCGGGAAGCTCCTCCCAGGCCGAGCGCGCAGCCACCACGGTCCCCGGGGGCCCCGGCTGGCCCGGCGGCCCCGGCTAGCCAGGCTGGTCCCAGGGCTCCCGCCCAATCTGGCCCGCCAAAATCCGGGCACACCGAGCCATCGGCTCCCCGCCAGCCCGGTCCCCCCGGAGCTCCCAGGCCGTCCTCCGCGCCCTCGATGGGAGGTGGTGGTGCTGCCCCGGCCGGGATCGTGCTCGATCCCCAGCCTCTAGAGCACCTGCAGCGGCTGGGGAGCAGTGCTGGTCAGAACGTGTTGGATCAGGTGATCAAGCTCTTCCTGAGAGATGGTCCGGTGCGGCTCGAGCGCCTGCGGGGCGCCCTGGGGGAGGGCGACATGGATGCGGTGGAGCAGGCCTCTCACGCTTTCAAGGGCAGCGCCGCCACCCTTGGCGCGGTGCGGTTGGCGGCGGCCTGCAAGAGGGTGGAGGAGACGGCGCGGGTCGACCCCCTGGCGGTGATGCCGGAGGATGTGGAGGCGGTGGCCCAAGAATATCGACGCGCCGCCGCGGAGCTCCAGCGGCTGTTGACGGAGTAGGCCTGGCTCCAGATCCCGACCCAGGATTCCCGGACCACACCCTCAAGGCCCTATCGACAGCACCCCCGAACGAGGAACTACCGGACCGAAAGGATAGGAGCGACGGTGGACATCAGCTGGATGCAAATCCTCGGTAGCGTGGCCCTCGCCGCTGCCGCGGGGGGCTCCGCCGTCCACGCGCTGCTCAACAAGCGGGATCCCCCGGCGGGGTTGGGTTGGGTGGCGGTGTGCCTGCTCTTTCCTCTGGCCGGTCCGGCGCTCTACTTCTTCTTCGGCATCAACCGCATCCAGCGCCGGGCGCGCAAGCTGCAGCAGGAGGCCCGCCAGCGGGATGAGAATGGGGCCGGTGCCAGGAGCCCGGAAAGGTCCGCGGTGACCTCGCCCCATCGCCTCTCCGAAGCCGGGCTGTCGTTGGAGCAGATCCGGGATCGGGTGCCCCAGGATCTCCACGACCTGGCCCGAGTCTCGTCGGCGGTGAGCCAGTGGCAGCTGGTGGGAGGCAATTCGGTGGAGCTGCTGCACAACGGTGAGCAGGTCTATCCGCGGATGTTGGAAGCCATCGCCGAGGCTCGCCGCAGCGTCTATCTGGCCACCTACATCTTCGAGACCAACCCCGCCGGCCTGGAGATCATTGACGCCTTGGAAGCAGCTCATCGCCGCGGGGTGGACGTACGGGTGATCGTCGACGCCATCGGAGAGATCTACAGCTTGCCCTGGGCCTCGCGGGTACTGCGCAAGCGGGGGGTGCCGGTGCACCGCTTCATTCAGCCCCGCTGGTTCCCCCCGACGGTGCATCTCAACCTGCGCAACCACCGCAAGATCCTGGTGGTGGACGGCACCGTGGGATTCACCGGGGGCATGAACCTGGGCGGCCGGCACCTGGTGGACAAGCCGTCCGGGCGTCGGGTGGTAGACCTCCACTGCCGGCTCACGGGGCCCATCGTGGGGCAGCTCCAACAGGTTTTCTTGGACGATTGGTTCTTCGTCGGCGGCGGTGCGCAACGGGCCGCGTCGGTGCTCGGAGAGTCCGCTGCTGGCGCTGATCCGGCGTCGCCGGGGGCGGTGGGCGACTGCCTGTGCCGGGTGATCACCGATGGGCCGGACGAGGATCTCGACAAGCTGCTGGCGGTGATCTTGGGGGCGGTTTCCGGTGCCCGCCAGCGGGTGTGGATCATGACCCCGTACTTTCTACCGCCGCGGGCGCTCATCGGGGTGCTGCAGTCGGTGGCACTGCGGGGAGTGGACGTGCGAATCTTCCTGCCCGAGAAGAGCGATGTGCCGCTGGTGGATTGGGCCACTCGCAATCAGCTGTGGGAGCTGCTGGAGCGGGGCGTCCGCTGCTTCCTGCGCCCGCCTCCCTTTGCTCATTCGAAGCTGCTGGTGGTGGACGACGCCTATGTGCAGATCGGTTCGTCGAATCTCGATCCCCGCAGTCTGCGGCTGAATTTCGAGCTCGCGGTGGAGATCTTCAGCCGCGACTTCGCCCGCCGGGCGGTAGCTCATTGCGAAGACGTGGAGACCACCTGCGAGGAGCTGACCCAGGAGGATCTGGATGCTCGGCCGCTGTGGGTGCGGCTGCGGGATGCGGCGGCGTGGTTGTTCTCGCCGTATCTTTGAATTCGGCGCTTCCAGGAGAGTCCGCTGTTAGCATGCTCGGTCTATGAGCAAAACCACGGGTGGTGAATCGACCGGGGCGGTGACGGATCTTTTTTTGGGCTTGACCCCGGAGCGGGTGCTGGAGGCGGTGGAGGCGGCGGGGCTGCGGTGCAACGCGGTGTGTTATCCGCTCAATTCGTTCGAAAATCGGGTGTACGAGGTGGAGTTGGAGGACCGCTCGCGGATCATCGCCAAGTTCTACCGCCCGGGGCGTTGGAGCGAGGAGCAGATCCTCGAGGAGCACGCTTTCATCGACGATTTGGTGGCGTCGGAGATTCCTGCCTGCCCGGTGCTGGCGTTCCCCGACGGTTCGACCGTCAAGCGCCAGGAGGGGATCTATTATTCGCTGGCGGAGCGCCGCGGTGGTCGGGCTCCGGACGAGCTGACGGACGAGCTGGCGGAGCGGCTGGGCATGCTGGTAGGCCGCATGCACGGCGTGGCCGCCGCCGGCGAGGCCCCCCACCGCCTACCCCTCAACGCCGACACCTATGTGCGGTCGAACCTGGAGTGGTTGCGCCACCACGAGACGGTGCCGGCGATGTGGCGGGACCGGTATTTTGCCGCCGCGGAGGAGCTGGCGGATCGTGCTGACGGCTTACTGGATGGCGTCGCGGTCCACCGGCTTCACGGTGACTTGCATTTAGGAAACCTCCTCTTGCGGGACGGTCGCTTCAATGTCCTGGACTTCGACGACATGGTGGTGGGACCGCCGGTGCAGGATTTGTGGCTGGCGCTGCCGGGCCGGGACGCCGTCACGCGGCGGCAACGGCAAGTCTTCCTCGAAGGCTACGAGCGTTTCCGGCTCTTCGACCACACCACCCTCCAGCTCATCGAGCCCCTTCGCGGCCTGCGCCTGGTCCACTTCGCCACCTGGCTCGCCCGCCGCTGGCACGACCCCATCTTCCCCGCCACCTGGTCCCAATTCGGCACCGAGGATTATTGGCGTCAGGAAACAGAAGCGCTGGAAGAAATCCTCCGCCTGATGCGCCTCGGCGCCGACCCCACGGCCCCGGTTCCGCAGGAGGAAGAGGAGCTGACGAACAAGGATTTCTTCTGGGATTGGGAAGACTGAGGCTCGATCAAATCTGCGATCAACATTTGGGTCCCACCTAGTCAAGTCATTGAAAACAAAGGGATCAACATTTGGGTGCCCCCTGTTGAAGCTGAGCAAGGACCGTTGCTCTCGGGGGCGTGGGCAGTCGGGTTCTGCGGTGGGCGAAGACGCCCATCCTCGAATCCCGCAGCCCACTCAGACCGTTGATCTTGGCGGGATCGTTGGGGATGAAGGGGTCGGGAGTGGTACCGCTGCTT
This sequence comes from Acidobacteriota bacterium, assembly GCA_034211275.1. NCBI lineage: Bacteria > Pseudomonadati > Acidobacteriota > Acidobacteriota bacterium. The sequence continues at coordinate 1,118 of JAXHTF010000284.1, read as the reverse complement.
GATTTGTCCTTGCCGGATGCCACGATTCCACTTTCGCCGGCTGCATCCCCAGAGCTCGGTTGATCACTGTCGGTATGGTGAGGGAGCGGGACCCGAGGATGGCCTCCTGGCCACCGCAGGGCCCGACTCCCCAGCACCCCGAGAGGATGCTGCCTTGGTGGTCGGAGAGAGGGTCAACACCTGGGTCCCACCTAGTCAAGTCATTGAAAACAAAGGGATCAACATTTGGCTGCCCCCTGTTGATGAGACGTCCCTTCGTTCAGTAAGGACCGTTGATTTTGGGGCGTGGGCAGTCGGGTTCTGCGGTGGTCGAAGACGCCCATCCTCGAATCCCGCAGCCCACTCAGACCGCTCGTGAAAACTGGGATTCTGGGGAGGAAAGGGGCGGGAGTGGAGCCGTCTTCTGGGACGATCAATCCACGATCAACAAGTGGGTCCCACCTGTTGGGGAGACTAGGGAAGCAAGGGCGTCACGGGTGGGTCGGCGGGGCGGAGGGTGCCTAAGAGATAGCGGTCTTCGGAGAGGAAATCCTTGGCCGCCTGGTGCAGCTCTTCGGCGCTGAGGCTTTGGACCAGGTCGTCGTAGGTCAGGAGCTCCTGGGGGTCGAGGCCGTAGCGATAGTAGAAGCGTAAAGCGATGAGCCAGAAGCTGTTTTGCTTCAGGCGGGTCTCGCGCTCGCGGAGGAGCGCGCTCTGGGCCTTCTCCACCAACTCCGGCGGCAGGCCCTCGGCGCGCAGGCGGCGGAGCTCGGTCCAGAGGGTGTCGAGGGTCTCTTTCACCGCCTCCGGGTCGCAGGAATACGAGAGATTCAGGCGATAGCGGGGGCGCGGGTAGGGGGTGAGGCTGCCGGCCACGGAGACTCCGTAGGTCCGGCCCTGCTCCTCCCGCAAGACTTCCCGCAGCCGCAGCTGGAGCACGTCTTCGAGGAGATTCATCCGGCGGCGCTGGCGGGTGTTCCAGGTAGCGTCCCCGAAGAGCGCCAGACGCACTCCCGCCAGGGGTTCCAGGCCCTGCCGAACTTCGAAGGTGGTGGGCTCGGTGGGGAATGCGACGCCGATGTCGCGCCAGCTCTCTTCTCGGCCGGTGGACGGCAAGGCACCGAGATAGGTGGTGAGCA
>JAXHTF010000283.1 GCA_034211275.1 Acidobacteriota bacterium | reverse complement strand
GTACGATTGCGAAGGCAACCTGGAGAAGGTTTGGGACGCCAACCATCCTTCGACCACCCAGCAGAGCGGCCAGACGGAGATCCCGACGACGATGTACTCCTACGACGCGCTGGACCGACTGGAGACGGTGACCCAGCGCTGGGGCGGAGATTCGGCTTTCGGGATGTTTGCCGTGACCGAGTACGGCTATGACGTCCAGGACCACCTGACCAGCGTCACCGACGCCGAAGGCAACGAGACGAGCTACGTCTACTCGGACCGGGACCTCTTGACCGAGGAGATCAGCCCCGTCTCCGGCACCACGACCCACCGCTACAACGAGCGCGGCGAGCTCGAAGAGAGCACCGACGCCCGCGGCATCGTGACCACGAGGGTCCTCGACGAGCTAGACCGCGTCACCTTCGTGGACTATCCGGACGACTCGTTGGACATCACCTACACCTACGACGACCCGCTGGTGCCGTTCTCGAAAGGCCGACTCACCGCCATCACGCGCAACGGCCAGGCCCTCGACTACCGATACGACCGCTTCGGCCGCCTCACCCAGGACGGCGCCCTCGGGTATGCCTACGACGCCAACGGCAACCGCAGCGGCGTGGAGTATCCTGGCGGGGTGACCGCCGTTTCGACCTTTGACTACGCGGACCGTCCTCACAGCTTGACGGTCCAGCGACCCGGTGAGCCGGATCTCTTCCTCGCCGACGGGGCCGAGTACGCGCCCTCTGGCCCGCTCAAGAGCCTCGACCTCGGCAACGGCCTCACCGAGACCCGCAGCTTCACCGACCGTTACTTCCCTTCGGCTATCACCGTGGCGCCCACCACGCCTCTGACCGGGACAGCCGTCCTCCAGTGGACCTACACCACCGACAACGTGGGCAATATCGAGGGCATCCAGGACGCTCTCACCCCGGCCAACGATAAGGACTACGGCTACCAGGACTTTCAGTACTACCTCACCAGCGGCGACGGCCCGTGGGGCGATCTAGCCTGGACCTACGACCGCATCGGCAATCGGCTGGTAGAGACTCGGGACGGCGTCACCGACACCTACGCCTATCAGCCGAACGGTGCCAGCGGGAACACCGCAATCCTCGACACCATCACCCTGGGCGTCACGGGCACCAAGACCTACACCTACGGCCCCGCCGGGCACCTGGAGCAGGTCACCGCGCCAGCCAACGAGATCACCTACCGCTCCGACGCAGCCGGCCGGCTGGCCCGCCTCGAACGCCCAGCCGGCGATGCTGCCAGCGACTTCCTCTACGACGGCCGCAGCTTCCTGACCACCGCCCGCGCCGACTCCCTGAGCGAGATCTTCACTGACGGTTTCGAAGCCGGCGACGGCTCGTGCTGGACCAGCGCGGTCGGCTCCGACATCGGCGCCGGCACCGCCGACTGCTCCACCGACCCGAACCTCTCTAGCGTCTACAGCTCCGAAGGCCTTCTCCACGCCGTCACCCACTTCGCCGGTCCGATGGAGAAGAGCACCCGCTACTACTTCTATTTCGCCGGTCGGCCCCTGGCGCAGATGGACGCGCCGGCGGGCGGGAGCGCCGAGGTGACCTGGCTGAGCGTGGATCACCTGGGGACTCCGGTGCTGGCGACGGACGCGGTGGGTGCGGAAGTTTGGAAGGGCGGCCTCGAGCCGTTTGGGGCGGACTACTCCGGGGCGAGTCTGGCGGGAGTGGACTTGCGGTTCCCGGGGCAGTGGGTGGATGCGGTCTGGAAGGAGGCGGGTGAAGGAGGGGTAGGCAGCAACAACCTGCATCGCTGGTATTCGCCCACGACGGGGAGATACTCCAAGCCAGACCCAGTGAACCTGGGCGTTCTCGGCAGTGTCACTCGGCCACGAGACCTTCCGCTCGACTCAACCGTTTCCTACTATCTAGCGATGCTACGGACGGGAAGCCCAAAGCTCGAGCAGCCGTTTCTTTACAGCGCCCAGAATCCTCTTCTGTATCTCGATCCCCTGGGCCTATATGGACCGGCCGCGCTGGCCACGGCCGGTGGAGCCTGTATTGCCATCGATGGACCAATCCCCGTGGGAGATATCCTCGGCGTACCCATCATCGCGGTTGCTGGTACCTGGGCAGCCACCGAGCTGGTCAAAGATTGGTGGAACAGCCGGAGAAACTGCGAAGAGTGCGAATCGAAGACCCGTGACATCTGCAAGCGTCTCCTCATACTGTGCCTCGAAGACCCATTCCAGCCTGACTGGAACAAGCCAAACTTCGGCCCGAGAAAGGACTGCGGGGCCTGCTATAGGTCGTGTATCAAGAATGGTGGCGGGTGGCCGTTTGAAAAGTGTCCTCTAGGTTGATGAACATGATCACTGAAGCTGAGTGGCAAGAGTGGAACGAGGCCCAGCAGGCTGCCACGATAGCAGGCCTTGTGGGCAACGACTTCAAGGCCGCTGTCAACATTCTGAATAGGTACTTAGAAGATCGTGCACCAGAAGACCTTCGGGGGGAAGTCATAGCCTTTCGAGGAACTTTGTATCAGGAGCACGGCGAACTAGAGAGAGCTAAGAATGACTATCTCGAAGCGTGGCATCTTGCCGCGGAAGACTACGCCCGCTTTGAACTAGAAGACACCCTCGCCGAGATCAGCAAGAAGCTAGATGATGCGCAGGAAGCTGACAGGTGGTACTCGACGGCCCTAGCAACAGGGGCCACTGATCCCCGGGCTGCTGGTGGAGGCTTTCTGCTTCGCTTCTTACAGTTTCGTGGCCAGCATGGACTCAGCGATCATGAGCGTCAGCTTGCCGAAACGATGATCATTCATGGGTGGCAGCTTCTCCAAGTAGAAGGAGAACCCGTTCTCCATGACCTAGAGGAAGCAGCGGGTCGACTGCTGGAGGCCCAGCAAGGACCCTTCTCAGCGCACCGCCCGCCAACACCAGGAGTTGATCCTGAGTCTTGAACCGAATCCCGATACCAACTGGGCGCTCCCCCTACCGCGGGGGCCAGTTCCGCAATAGGTACGGCACCAAAAACAAGATGCAGGAGACGATGAGGGCGTAGAGGGGGATGAAGGGGGAGATTTGGTGGAAGGGTTCGGGGAGGAGGGCCCAGAGGAGGGCGTAGGGGCCGGCGGGGCCGATGAGATAGAAGAGAAGGAAGGGGCGGCGGAGGTGCTCGGGGAGTTTGTGGCGGCGCTGGACGTAGACGTTGCCCATCAGCCAGCCGCCGGCGGCGGCGCAGGCGTAGTAGGCCTGGAGGGTGAGCTGGACCATGCCGGCGAGGTGGATCCAGCCGAGGCCGTTGAGGATGGCCAGGAAGCCGCTGCCCAGGAAGATGCCGCCGAAGATGGGCTCCCAGGGGCCGGGGACCTTGCGGGGAGTTTCCTCCGTCATGTCGACAGCCCCGGGGCTCGCTCATCCATTGCGCGCTTCCCCACCGGCCCCCACCCACGACGCTGGAGCGTCTCCCCCGAGCTCCCACGCTGGAGCGTGGGAGCGAGAGAAGCGGATAGATCCGCTGGCGAGGGTGGGGGCGTCCCTCTCCCGGCCGGGAGGGGGAAAGGGCTGGGAGAGGGATCGAGGGTGAGGGGCTGCCCAACCCCCTCGACCACACCGCCCTGCCCAACGCACTCGACTCAGGACTCGTCCCCGTCGGGATGCCAGCGCAGCACCGTCTGGCGGGCGGCGCGGGCTTCGTCGCAGCGGCGCACCGGGGTGGTGTAGGGGGCGCCCTTGACCAGGTCGGGAGCTTCCTTGGCCTCCAGGGCGATGGCCTGCATGGCTTCGATGAAGCTGTCCAGCTCGCGCTTGGCGACGGTCTCCGTAGGCTCGATCATCAGGGCGCCGGAGACGATGGTGGGGAAATAGATGGTGGGCGGGTGGAAGCCGTAGTCCATCATCCGCTTGGCGATGTCGAGGGTGGAGACGCCCTGGGGCGACTGCCATTTGTCCGAGAACACCACCTCGTGGAGGCTCGGCGACTCGTAGGGCAGGTGGTAGCTGTCCCGCAGACCCTGGCGCACGTAGTTGGAGTTGAGCACCGCGTTCTCCGCCACCTGCGCCAGACCCTCGCCGCCCATGGCGTGAATGTAGGCTAGGGCGCGCACCAACATCCCGAATTGTCCGTGGAAGGAGCGCACCCGGCCGATGGAGTCGGGGCGGTCGTAGTCGAGGAAGAAGGGGCCGTCCTCCCCTTCCCTTTCCACCATCGGCGCCGGCAGGAAGGGCACCAGCTCCTCGCACACCGCCACCGGGCCGGCGCCGGGACCGCCGCCGCCGTGGGGGGTGGTGAAGGTCTTGTGGAGATTCATGTGCAGCACGTCGACGCCCATGTCGCCGGGGCGGACTTTGCCCACGAAGGCGTTGAAGTTGGCGCCGTCGCAGTACAGGAAGCCGCCCTTGGCGTGGACGATGCGGGCGATCTCGAGAATGTGGTTCTCGAACACGCCGAGGGTGTTGGGCACGGTGAGCATCAGCGCCGCCACGTCCTCGGTCATGGCCTCTTCGAGGTGATCGAGGTCGAGGGTGCCGTGCTCGTTGGAAGCCAGCTCTTTGACCTCGAAGCCCGCCAGGTGAGCGGACGCCGGGTTGGTGCCGTGGGCGGAGTCCGGGATCAGCACGTAGCGCCGATCCTCACCGCGCTGGGCCAGAGCCTGCTTCGCCAGCAGGATGCCGGTGAATTCTCCGTGGGCGCCGGCGGCGGGCTGCAGGCTGACCCGCGGCAGGCCGGTGATCTCGATCAGCAGCTGCTCCAGCCGCCACATCAGCTCCAGACTGCCCTGGACCGTCCCCTCGGGCTGCCGAGGATGGCTGTTGGCGAAGCCGGGTAGCCGCGCCAGCTCCTCGTTGACCCGCGGGTTGTACTTCATGGTGCAGCTGCCCAGGGGGTAGAGCCCCAGGTCGGGAGCGTAGTTGCGGCGGGAGAGGCGGGTGAAGTGGTGCAGCACGTCGACCTCGGAAAGCTCCGGCAGGCCCTCGATCTCGCCGCGCTGCAGCTCCTCCGGCAGCAGGGCGTCCAGCGGGGTCTCTTTGACTCCCGTCGCCGGCAGGGTGACGCCGATGCGCCCCGGGCTGCTGAGCTCGAAGAGCAGGTCCGGGCTGCGCCAGTGGATGTCCGGAGACTCGTGGTGCTTGGTCTCCACCTGGTGCTCCGTCGGCTCTTTGACTGCGGAATCGTTGGACATCTTGCCGTTCTCCTAAGCCTTTCTTTTGGCTCCGTCAGGTGGTCTCCCGACCTGTTCAGACCGTCTCTACCGAAAGCGTGCCGCCGATCTCGTGGGGTCCCTCAAGCGGGGAGCGGCACGACCTCCGTCCCGGCGCCGAGCTGCCGCAGCTCGGTGAGCAGCCGCTCCAGATCCTCCGGCGGGTTGCACTCGGTGACGGCGATGAGGAAGGAATCCTCCAGCTCCGGATAATCCGGCCCCAGGGGCACCCCCGCCAGCACGCCCCGCTCTTCCATGGCCTTCAGGGTGTCGGCCACGCTCTCCGGGCTGCGCACCGCGAACTCGTTGAAGCACGGCGTCTGGAAGGTGGCTTTGTAGTTCAGCTCGGAAGCGAGCATGGAGCGCAGATAGGTGGCCCGCTGGAGGTTGAGCTCCGCCAGCTGGCGCAGACCCACCCGACCGTGGAGGCCCAGATAGACGGTGGCCGCCAGGGCGCACAGGGCCTGGTTGGTGCAGATGTTGGAGGTCGCCTTCTCGCGCCGGATGTGCTGTTCCCGGGTGGCCAGGGTGAGCACGAAGGCGCGGTCGCCGTTGGCGTCCACGGTCTGGCCGGCGAGACGCCCGGGCATGGCCCGCTTGTGTTTCTCGCCAGCGGCCAGGAAGCCCAGGTAGGGGCCACCGTAAGCCAGCGGCAAGCCGAAGCTCTGGGCCTCTCCCACGGCGATGTCGCAGCCACCCTCGCCGGGGCTCTGGAGCAGCGCCAGGCTGAGAGCCTCTGCCACCACGCCGACGGTGAGGGCACCGTTTTGCTGGGCGACCTCCGAGGCGTCGGACCAGCGCTCCACCACGCCGAAGTAGTTGGGGCTCTGGAGCGCCACGCAGATGGTGGTGTCGTCCACCGCCGCGTCCAGCGCCGCGCGGTCGATGCGGCCGCTCTCCTCCCAGCCGATCTCCACCATCTCGACGTCGAGGTTGTCCAGATAGGTGCGCAGGGTCGCCCGGTACTCCGGGTGAATGGAACGCGCCATCACCACCTTGCGGCGTTTGCGCTGCACCCGCATGGCCATCATCACGCCCTCGGCGAAGGCGGAAGCACCCTCGTACATGGAAGCGTTGGCCACCGGCAGACCGGTGAGCAGGGAGATGAAGGTCTGGAACTCGAAGATCGCCTGCAGCGTGCCCTGACTGACCTCCGGCTGGTAGGGGGTGTAGACCGTCAGGTACTCGGAGCGGGTGAGGAAGGAATCGATCACCGCCGGCGTCTCGTGGCGATAGGCACCGCCGCCGAGGAAGCTCACCAGGTCCCGTC
>JAXHTF010000282.1 GCA_034211275.1 Acidobacteriota bacterium | reverse complement strand
GAGGTCTCTTCACCACCGAAGCCGGACTGTGGATCGCCACCGCCGAGGCGGTGAAGAGACCTCGGAGATTAGCCACGAGAGGAATCTCCTGGAGCGCCTGGCCGGTGGGGGCCAAGGAGCCTACGGACTCGCCGCTGCCGAACCACACGGTGCCGTCTTCGGGATCTACGGCCATCCGGGCGATCCCTTCTTCCCCTGCGTCCGCGGGTACCGAGAGCACCAGCGTGCCGTCCAGCGCGAAGGCGGCGAGCTCCTCGCCGGTGTGGACCCACACGAGCTCTCTCGCAGAATCCACGGCCACCGCCCGGGCATCGGCGGTCCCGGGGAGAGGGTCGAAGATCTTCCCGGTGGCTCGGTCCGCCGGCAGAGCGCCGCGGTCGGTGGCGAGATAGAGGTCGGCGGCAGCCGGAAGGGCCAGCCCGAGGACGAGCCCGAGAACGAGCAATAGGCTCGAAAGTGCAGTGCGAAGGGCACGAGGCATGGCAGCTCCTTCCCGAGCCTTCAAAGCGGAAGCCCGGCGGTTGCGTGGTGGATGAGCTGCTGGAGGTTTATCGGGTCGTCGAGGAGGGTGTCAAGGCATCGTCACTTACGGTGCTGAAAGAAGAAGGAAATGCGGTGGAAGACCCGAGCGTGAGGCGGGTGCCGCCGCGGTGGCCATAGCGCCGACGGCTCCCGCGTGGGCGGGAGCCGAAGAGGGAGGGAAGGGCTCGGGGGGCTAGAGCTGAAGAGCTACGGGCAAGTAGCAAACGCCCGCGTATCCTGGATCGGCTCGAAGGGGACGCCGAGGGGGTTTTCGTAGTGCTTCACGGTGCCGGTGGTGGTGTCGGTGACGGTGATCTCTACGCCGACGTTGGTCAGGCCGGCGGCGAAGACCCAATAGTGGTTGAAGGCGGCGCAGCCGTCGAGCACTTTGACCAGCATCTCGACATTGGCGGGATCGAAGAACCAGAAGATCCCCGAGTCGCCGGAGAGCGCCGAGCCCTGGCCATAGCCTTGGGTACCGTCCTGGGTCTGCCACTGGACGTCCACGAAGAAGCGGCCGCCGCGCAGGGCCAGGGGTTCCGGCGGGTCGGAGTCGGTGCGGGTGAAGGTGAAGGTTCCCATGGGCACGCCGTTGCCCAGGGAGCCGCTCTCGATACGGCGCACCGGCACCGGCGGCACGGTGGCCAGGTTGGGGGATAGGAAGGTGGTGCCGCTATCGGTGCCGGCGTCGTAGGCGAAGAGCTCCACCACCCGCTCCTGCACCCAACCGCCGTCTTCGAAGAGGCGCAGTGCCGAGACGCCGACAAACCAATCCGGGCTGGGAGCGACCATGGTGACCAGCGTCACCGCCGGGAAGTCGCGGTCCATGGTGAAGCTGAGATCGATGAAGTCCGGCGAGGGGAAGATCCCGCCTCCCTGGAGCACCTGGTTGGCAGTCCCCGCCGCGATGGCGGTCTCCGCCTCCGCCGCCAGGGGCCGCGTCCGCCCCTCCTCCGCCATGTTCTTGATCCCGTGGCTGGCGTTGGTCCCCGGCGCCCACAGCCGGAGGTCGGCCTGATGGGTGGCGCCGATGAGGGCCGAGAAGTGGGGCTGGGGCGGGAATTGGGCAGGGTGGGTGGAGGCGGACCAGGTGGCGTTGAAGCGCACGGTGTATTGGGCGGTGTCGCTGGGATTCTGGGCCGCGGCGGGCACGGCGGCGAGAATCAGAGTGACGCAGAGGGCGGCGAGTAGAGCTCGGTGGTGGGGCATAGTGAAGTCTCCTGATGACTGGGCTGCGAACGGCTTCTCGCTGGTATCTACGGAGGTGACCTTAGCATCGGGTTGGTTTCGTCGTCGAAGAAGCACGATGCCACCATTTCTCCGGTTCGGGACGGCGCGGGGACCGCCATCCACAACGAGAGAACATGTTATTCTTCGGAAACATGCGTTTCCTCGTGCAGCGAAGGCTCTCGCCGGTGACTTGCGCGAGGTTCTTGCAGGATCCATCCCACCTCACAGAAGGCAGGTTATGAAACAGAGTGTCCTCTGGCTGGCGACCCTGATGAGCCTCGTCCCGACGATTTCCTGGCAGGCCGGCGAGCCCCATCGAAGCCCTGGGGCTGCCTCGCTCGAGGCTCCACCCCGCCCCGCCTTCGCCATTCCTACCGCTCCAGGTTCCGTAGGAACGCCCGGCAGCTTCGAGGTGAGCATGGATTGGTATTGGCCGGCCCTCGGTGCCGGCATCGGTGACTCGGGGCTGGCGCTGGCGGACCTGGAAAGGGACGGCAGCCTGGAGATCGTCGCCGGGGCGTCCTCCGATGGCTTCGAAGCCAACCGCTATTGGTATGTCCTACGGTGGGATGGAACGACTTACGAGAAGGTGTGGAGCCATCTACCCTACGACCAGACCCTCGAAGCGCTGGCGGTGGCCCAGGTCGATGACGACCCGGCCCTCGAGGTGCTCGCCGCGGTCGGACAGACCGTGATGATCTACGACGGCTCGACGCGGGCTTTGCAGGGAACGGTCGCCGTGGGCCTGACGCCCAACAGCCTGGTCGCCGGCGATGTGGACGGCGATGGCGAGGCGGAGATCGTCGTGTGCAATCTGGGCAATGTCTACACCTACTCCGCCGTCACCGGCGCGCAGGAGTTGACCCTTCCCGGGGTCGGCGGCGTGGCCCTGGCCCTCGGCCAGGTGGACGACGACGCCGGTCTGGAGATCGGCGTCACCCGCAACGACCACACTGCCCGGATCCTCGATGGTGCCACCGGGATGGTGGACTGGGAGATCGCCACCGGCTTGGGCTATGCCATCGCCTTCGGGGACCTCAACGACGACGGCTACGACGAGGTCGTCGGTGGCTTCGAGGCCACCGACGGAGTGCGCGTCTACGATGTCGCCGCCGATCAGCTGCTGTGGGATTACCCGGTGTTCAACCTGGCCAATCTACAGGTGGCGGACGTCTTGGGAAGCTCGATCCCCGAGGTGATCTACGGCGACGCCCAATTCGGCGACATGCACGTGCTGAGCGCCGCCGGGAGCAGCCTGTATTCGGTGAACACCTGCAGCTATGGAGTGACCAACATCGTCGTCGGCGACGCGGATGGAGACGGCACGAAGGAGTTCCTCTGGGGCTCCGGCTTCGACGTCACCGGTGGTGACTATCTCTGCGCCGCTTCCCCCGTCTCCGCCGGCCTGGAATGGAGGAGCACGGATCTCTCGACCCCCTTTCTGGGTCTCGACGTCGGGGATGTGGACGCCGACGGGGAGATGGAGATCCTCGCCACCAGCTTCGCCGCGGACAGCAACCACTCCGCCGGCCGCTATCTGATCTTCGATGCCCAGAGCAAGGAGCTGGAGTACATCACGCCGGCCGGCAATACCTCCTATCGAAAGGGCGTCTGGGCCGGCAGATTGCTCAATACGGACGCCGACCCCCAGCTGGAGATCTGCCTCACGGAGGACAACGTCTTTCCTGCGGTGTCGTGCTACGACGGCCTCCACCACACCCTGGAATGGACCTTTCAGACCCCCGACTTCGACTCCTTCTTCTCGATCCTGCCCTACGACATCGACGGGGACGGGACTCTGGAGCTGCTGGCCGGAGCCGGGATCTTCTCCTCTCCCAACGATGGGCTGGTCTACGCCCTCGATCCATCCGACGGCACCCCGGTGTGGACCAGTGATCCGATTCCCTTTGGCTTCCGCCCATCGATCCTCCGCGGGGCGAATATCGACGGTGACATGACGCGGGAAATCCTCGCGGTCAGCGAGACGGGAGTCTTTTCCATCTTCGACGCGCTGACCGGAGACCTGGAATTCTCCCAATCCCTCAGCGCCAGCGCCCTGCTGCTCACCGACCTCGACGGCAAGCCGGGAGAGGAGATCCTGCTGGGTACCTATAGCGAAACGGTGGAAGTCTTCGACCCTTCGACCCTTCAGACCTCCTTGCTGGCCGGGCCGCTCAGCGGTGCCGTCTTCGCCCTCGGCCGGGGAGTCTTCGCCGGCCAGGATCTCTTCGTCGTCTCGACGGAGGATCAGCTGGGGTTCTATTCAGCCCTGGACGCCGCGCCGCTGGCGACGGTCGATCTCAGCTACGGCACCGGCCGGAGCGACAGCCTGCTGGTGGCCAATCTCTACGTCGAGCCCAATAGCAACCGGGTCCTGGTCAACACCGGCCTCGGCCTGGCGGAGATCGGCGCCGACGGCATCGTGATCTTCGCCAACGGCTTCGAAAGCGGTGACACCACCGGCTGGATGACCGGGCCGTAGCGCCTCCTACTGCCCCTCCCCTGCCGCCGGCAACACCAGCGGCACCGAGTGCCAGAACGGGGTGTCGCCGTAGGCGAGGATGAAGATCAGGGATGCGGAGTCGCCGGTGGCGAGGAGGACCGCCGGGTCGATGCCCTGAAGGCCGACGGCCTCGACGGTGCCGGCGGCGATCTGGTCCAGGAGAACCGGGTCGGCGCCGCCGTCCAGACGGTAGAGATCCTCGCCGAGGCGGATACCGATTTCCCACAGATCGTAGAAGCTGTTGGAGGGGCTCGAAAGCGAGAGGTCGACGACGAGCTCGTCGCCGCCGGTTTCATCCGGATTCTGCGGGCTGGCGGGAGGCGGATCGGGGCGGGAGCCGGAGCACGGGACGCAGGGCAGCACCTCTGGCAGCGGCGGCCACTCGTCGTGAAGGGAGGCGACCAAGCCCGGGAGGCTGAGGTCCGGCAGCGTCAAAGTCTCGGCGGTGAGCTGAAGGTAAACCTCGGGAACCGGCAGCGGGCCTGATGCCCCCGACGCCGCCAGCCCCAGCGCTGCCGCCATCAAGCGGTCGGCGCCGGCGAAGGACGAGCCGGGGAGCTCGGCACCGTCGAGGCTGAGGACGAAGCCCTCGCCCCCGTTCTCACCCTGGGGCCAGGGAAGCCACAGTCCATCGTAGGGGAAGGGATCCGGCGGCTGCCACGAGCCTTGGACGAGGGTGCCGCCGAGCCAGCCGGCGAAGAGTCCGGCGGCGGTGGCGCTGCCCGCCGGCAGAGGCCGCGGGCCTTCCGACCGGCCGAAATCCACCACCACCCCGACCCCCGGCACCAGCGCCGGCGTTCCCGGCGGGGACTCCCAGCTCGGTCCTACGGCCCCCGCGGCGACGTAGCTTCCGCCATCCAGAGAGCCCACCGCCAAGGCGTGCTCCGCCGCCGCCGGGAAGGTGGTGGCACGATGGTCCCCCGCTGCGGCGACGGCGATCACACCGTGGGCATCCTGGAGGTGAGCCAAGGCTCGGTCCACCTGGCACGGCAGATTGGCTTCATCCCCCGAGCAATCCGGCGGCCCGTCGACGTGACGACCGAAGGGGATCACCACCGCCAGCGGCGGCTCCTCCACTCCATCCTCGACGGCCTGAACCAGATCGCAGAGCACCGCCAAGAGGTGAGCATCGCTGGGCAGCCCGAGCCGGTCCGGCATGCGGGCGTGGGCCGCGGCGAGATCCAGCAGACCGGTACCCAGGGTGCCGTCAGCGCTCTCCAGCAGCGTGCAGCCGATCCCCTTGCTGCGATGCCCGGCGACATCCGCCACCGCCACCCAGGGGCCCCCATTGCGCTGGAAGCAGCTTCCCGCCGGACCGGTCTCGGAGCGCGCGTAGAACGCCGCATGGTCGTGGGCGGAGACTTCCGCAGCGCACTCCACCGCCGGCGGCCCGGCGGTGGTGGCGAGATAGTAGCGGCCGACGCTGCCGCAAAGCTGCAGCAGCGTGCCGTCGTTGGGGGCCGGTGCGGTGCAATCCGGCGCCGTGCGCAGCCAGTTCACCTCGGCGGCACCGAGGGCGCCGGCCCAGACCGCCGACAGGACCATGAGCACGGCCACCCAAGGCAGGGCTGGGCACCGCAGACCGAGGCGAGGGGACGAACAGGCTTTCGACATCATGGGGTCTCTCCTGGGAAAGGGATCGTCTCGTCCGCCGGCTCGGGGAGCAATTCGAGGATCACCGGGTAGACCCGGCGGCGGCCATCGGCGGCGAGGCGCTCTTGAAGATTCGAAGCCTCCCATGCCCCGAGCTCCTCGGGCAAGTCACCGGGGCGGACAAGCACGAGGTAGAGGGTGTGGAGGCCCGCCGTTCCGCCGGTCAAGGCTCCCGCCTCGCCGGAAAGGGTGAAGACCCCGTCGCGGCGTTCCAGCTCCCAGCGGTCGGGTTCCACGGGCTCCGGTCCCTCTTCGCTCAGGCGATAGAGTGCCGGCTCCAGCCGCAGAGCGAGAGAACGTTCCGGCCGGGCGACGATGCGAACCATGGTCCCAGCATAGGCCGCGACCTCGGGGGGGACATCAGCGGTGGAAGCCTCGGGATCCTGGGAGCTCGGAACGTCGCGAACCTCCGCCAGCCCCCGCACCTCGACGGAGTAGGCCACCTCCGGCGGCAGGGCTCCCGGCGAGCGCAGCAGCACCAAGCCCAAGGCGCCGACCACCATGGCGGCAGCGGCGGCGGCCAGCCAAGGACGCC
>JAXHTF010000281.1 GCA_034211275.1 Acidobacteriota bacterium | reverse complement strand
GGCCGAGGTGAGTGGACCGTACACGGCGCTGCCGGTTTACGTGAAGCGAGGTATCAACTTGGCTGCTCCGTGAGTTCGGGTACGGTTGGCGACAATCAGAAAACGGCCGTGGGGAGAAATCTAAGAAAGCCGTTGAGGCTGAGGCAGAATCGACGCCCGCGATTGGGGCATCCGCTGAAAATGCGCGTCGTAGGTCAAGACGCTGGAGCCTGTAGCGGAGGCGGCCGCTGCGATCCAGATGTCGTTGGTTGGGACCGGTGTTCCGGCACGGCGCAGGCTGACAACAATCTCGGCGTAAACTTCCGCGACCCGATCATCGACGTCGATGCGCTCGACCACCGGATTCTCCGAAAACTGCCGCAAGAGCTCTCGATTCTCTTCCAGGCGCCTACCAAGTAAGAATCCCGTCTGCAGCTCTCCCAAAGTCGTCGCCGGCAAGCCCAGCCAATCCGCGTGCTCGATGAGCTCGACGACCTGCGGATCGCCACGGAAGAAGAAGCTCAGAGCCGAGGTGCCAAGCACTTGCGAGTCAAACCCACAGCTCCTGGTCGATCTCCTCGAAAGGAGCCACCGCCTGCTCGAAGCGCTCCTGCTCCTCGGCGCTCCATCGACCAGCCAGCCGCACCAGGCCATTGCCGCGCTTCTGGTCGACGCCCAGGCTGTGGCGCAGGAGCTCGATCACCGTCTGACTCAGAGACAGCTGGCGTCTTTCCTTCTCCGCCTCGAGGGCGGCTGCAAGGTCTTCTGGGATATTGCGGATGGTGAGGTGCTTCACTCTCGAGCCTCCCTGCATTCATCTTGACGCTCTATTGAATGCATCTGGTGCCGTCAACGACCTTCGTTCGACCTTCAACTGCATCAGTCTATGGTCTCTCCTGCCGGCTCGAAGAGCACAAAGCCCGCGTACTGCTGCATCTCTCGCCGGCGCTCGGGCGAAGCAAGCATGCCCAGGACCCGCATCATCAGTCTCTGGATGAGGGGAAACGGCGCAGAACGCCCCAGCCGCTTTGCTTCGATGGCGAAGTAGCGAACCTCTCTCGGCTTCCAACCTGCGCGCAGGAAGAAGTCGAAGTAGTCCTTCGGCTCGAAGAGGAACGGTGCTTTCTTCATCGACTGACTCATGCCGCTGCGCCGTCGGTACTCATACGATGCCGGGGAGAAGTAGTCCACCAGCCAATACGCGATGGACTCCTGCGACCGCAGGTCCGCCCCGAGGGAGGCAACCTCCTCTTCGGAGAGGTAGGGCGTGACCGCCTCGGTGAGCACGAGTATCTTCTCCGAGTGGGCCGCGACGTCGTCGAGCAGTGACCGCCGGGCCACCTCGTCGGCAAGGTCCAGTTTCACCCGCTCCAGTCGGCAGCGTGGCGTCTCGCCGGAGAGACGGGCCTCCTTGAGCTCGATGACGTGCGGGTAATCCACTTCGATCCATCGGAGGGACTCCGGCAACTCCATCCGGTAGGGCCGAGTATCCAGCCCCGCCCCCAGGTTCAAAATGGTCTCCACGCCCTCGGCGACTGCCTCCCGAATGAGGTCGTCGATGATCCGCGTGCGAATCACCACCGTCCAGCCACCGATGAAAGCCCGCCTCGGGAGACCCTCGATGATCCGCCGCCCGCGGTCCCCGGCGAGCGTCGCCGCGAGGGGATCCTGAAACAGTGCCTTCGGATGGTTCGTCTCCCTAGCGCGATAAGCCGCTGCCATGAAGGCGGTGTCGGAGACTTGATGGATTTGGCTTGTCATCTGTTTCCCGGGTATTTCGGAAAAGTGAGTTCAGTCTGCCCCGGAAGGTGCCGAAGACACACTTGGTCGCAAACAGAGGCTCGCGCGTTCACCTGTGCGTCGGAGTACCTTGGAGGTTGCTGAAAAAGTCAGCCGCAAGCGAGAGCGAGAATTTTTTGAGCAGAATCGAGGCGGAGAACCGTAGGCAATTCGGCATCAGCGAATGTCCGTAACCACACCGTCTTTGATTCGAACAAGCCCATTCAGGGATTGGCTGCTTCCAGAGCACTTCAGCTCAATTGTAATCGTACCGTCAGAACCCGCCGAAGCAGTGGTTTGGCCGCAAGCTGGAGGCAAGGCAGCGAGGAACTCTTCTGCCTGGCGGACATCGCTGGAAGTCGCGAGTGACGAGTTGCTGACCGTGGGCCGCGCAGGCAGGGCCATACCCGGCCCCGCGGGTGAGTCTGAGCGACTCCCAACTTCCGATCGCGAGCTTGCAATGGCGACAACAATCACGAGGATTATGAGTCCGAGGCAGCCCCATGTAACGCAGGAGGTTTTCCTAGGAGCACGCTGCGTCTGCCCAACCGCCGGAGCAGACGCTGTCTCAGCGCTGGTGGGCCTCCCACAATTCGGACAACTCCGCGCTCGATCCGAAACCTTCCTGCCGCAATCAGGACAATCGATTAGAGCCATGTTGGGTCCTTGATAATCACAGGTTGTCACCAAAGGTCCCTGAGCCGTCAAACTAGCGGCGGCTGGAGTGCCTCGTGTCAACTTCACGCTCCGGTTCAGCCACACCATGACCGGCCCGCATTCGGTAGTGGAGGCGCAGGAAGCGCTTGCCCCACAACTCGAGGGTATGGTCGGCACGGGAATCTTCGCCGGCGCCCGGGAAAACGTGGATGTCTTCTTTCAAGGTTGCCACGTAACGCGCCCATCCCTCGCCGGGAGCGCTCTGAACGAAGAAGTAAAACCCCGGATCTCCGAATCTCCGGCCGCGGGAGCTCACCGTCAGCGAGCCGTCTCGGTGAGAGTGGGGCTTCAGGATGACATGGGCGTTGCCGTTCGGCAGGGGGAAGACGACTCGAATGCAAGGACCGGAGTGCCCCGGCACGGTGCAGACAGCATAGCTTCCAGCGTACAGGGTATTGCCGGTGGCAGCGATCTCGCGAACCCAGGCGGTCCGGACCAGCTCGCCCTCTGGAGAGTGCAGCTGGAGCACTTCACTAGTGATTCCGAGGCTGGTGTCGAGGGGCGAAAGCGGAACATTGAGCTGCTGCAGGCGCCGGCTGAACAAGAGCGCCAGCATTTGGCCGAAGGGCCGGAAGAACCCACTCCATTCCGACCAAACGTCGAATTCGTACTCGGAGGTCCGCTCGTAAAAGGCGACGACCGCCGGATGGAGCTCCCGGATCGAGCAATCCGGCCCTTCCAAGACAAAGAGGTCCGGCACCAACCCGCGGGGCGCTCCGCTCCGGGTGAGAACGAGCCCCTCTCTCTCGGCGACACGGGCGAAGAAATCCGTGCCGATGACGTCCGTATCGCCGGATAGCAGGTCCAGCCACGGATTTTCTGTAGCAGAGACCCGTCGCCCCGTGGCCTGGACCCATCGTTGGGTCACCCAATCGCCCAGCCGTCCCCGGCCTTTTCCCAGCCACGGCGTGTCGATGCGTGCCACAGTTCGGTCAGCCATCTTCATCGCAAGCAAAAGCCCGCAAATCCTGCACCGGAAGGGCCACGTTCCGGTCGGGGTTCTCGTAGGTCCAGATCTCGCCGGTGATGGTGTCTCTGACGGTTACGGTAAAACCGACGTTGGTCACTGCCGAGACGAAGATCCAATAGTGGCCGGTAACGGGGCAGCCGCGAAGCACTTTGATCATGACCTCGGGGTTGTCCTCATCGAAGAAGTAGAAGATGCCTCCCCGGTCGAATTCGGAACGACTACGGTGAGCTCTTCCCGAATGGCCCGCGATGGCCGAGTCGTAGTCGACGTTGACGGCGAACCTTCGATCATCTTCAAAATCGTCGATACAAAGTGTCCCAGAACTGAAACTGCAGACCCCTGCGATCTCCCGCAAACGGAGTATGAAGCGCGGAAAGGGCATCGAGGCCCTGGGCGTTCCGGCTACGATGGTATACGTGCCAGCTTCAAGCTCAAGGACGATCCGCGCAGGCTCGTCTGGATCAGACGAATAGTCCCTGTCGATGGCAAAGCCCGACGTGACCCGCCCGGGAAACAGCTGCAGTTCCGCCAACCCGGTCATTGCCTCAAGCTCGATCTCAAGGGCGGTCGTATCCTCCAGCTCGAAGGAGAAAAACTGCGTATTCAACGACGGATCGTAGGTGGCTCTGCAATCGTCGGTCCACTGCCCTTCGACCGTCTGCCCTGGCTGGATCAGTCCAATAGTGCAGGCCGAGGATAGGTTCGCCGCGCCGAATTCGGCGATCCCCAGACCTGCCGCACCATCGATCAAGCGAAAACCGAGAGCATTGAAGGTCTCGTGATCCGTGCCGTAGAAGGCAAACCCGCGCGGTCCGTCTTCAGCTTCGAGGTCAATGGGCCCGGTGCTCTGCCCCTCAAACAAAACCTCGATGGTCGCCCTGCTGCCCCGAGGACGTGCATAGAAATAGAAAGCAGTGGCCTCGTCCCGAAAAAGCATGGAGTACCCCGTGAGCTCTTCGAAGTGAAAGACGGGGCCCTGATAGCCGTGCCCCCATTCGGGCCACGTGGTAGGCACGGTGCGACGGATCGGGAACGGCGGGTGGAATGGTAGATTAAAAAGGAGGTTGCCCACCACCTCCATGGAGAACCCGAAGATCACCGGCTCTCCTTCGTCCAGTTTCTCCTGCTCCGCCAGGTCCGCCGCCGTCATCGGATACGGCCCCACCATCGCCGGCGGCGGCTCGTTGCCGAGATCTACGATGACTAGCTCCGCGGAAGCCAGAGGTGCGACCAAGAACAAGACGAGGACGAAGATGCAGCAACGGTTCATGCGGTGCTTTCCTTTGGAAGATTCCAGACGGTCTCTTAGGGCGCACCCGACCTTGCGGCAACGTGGCACTCTATTTAGTCACTTGATTTTGGACCTGAGGTTGAATTTTACCACGCGGGGAGCGGGGCTCTGCTTGGGGGGGGGAACTGCTCTCTGGCCTCGACTGGAGCCGACAATCCACCCAACGGTCTCGTCGAGTGGAACTCACTGCAAGGTAACATCGAAGCGCCGGACACGGACGGCTTCCAGTCACTGTTCCTCAACCGGGCTGGTTAGCTACAAGAGCTCGTCATCAACGTCCAGCTCGCCGAGCCCTATTCGATCCAGAGATAGGCCGAACACTTTCGCCTGCTGCCTGATGAGCGAGACCGCCTCATAGAATGCAAAGTGTCGCCCTTCGTCGTAGTCAGAGCCTGAAGCAGTAGCTTTCTGCTTGGCTTCCCTGGCCATTTCTACCAGTTCAAGCGCCACGTCGCGAAGAAGATTCTCGGCCTTGTCACTGTAGGTCATCTAATAAACCCTGCAGAATCTCAAGCTGTTCCTGCTGTCGCTGGATGTCTCGTGGCCACTTCTTCGTCAACAGCGCCTCCTGCTGCCTTGGGTCAAGCTGGTGGAAGTTCGGAATGAACTGCTCAGGATCAGCCATCTTGGCCCGATGTTCAGCGATCTCTTTCTCGAGCGAAACAATGCCCCTTTCAATCTCCTTGCGAGATCTCCCGGCGTAGTTCCGGAGGAATCCGGCGTGCCTTCCACCTTGTCGTGCTGTCTCTAACGCCCCCCTCGGAACCTCCGCCATCGCATAAGCATCCGCACCTCCAAGCTCCAACTTCTTCGCCTGCACCCGACCCACCGCCTCGTCCCAGTGCGGCGCCCACGGAACTTCCGGAGCTTTCTGCACGGAGCGGCCCACCGGCTGGGTCATCCACCGGGGTAGGGGAACCTTGCGCAGCGCCGGAGCGGCCCATTCCGCCATTCCTGCCGTACCAACCGCTAACCCCACCTCGAAGGACAGCTGGGTATCCGTCTCCGGAACCAGGTTCCGGCTCAGCTCGATCATCACTCCGAACTCATCCCACCCTCCCTGGATGGTGGCCATGCTGGCTCGGTCCAGGGTCGCCCGCAGGCGGGGCATCAGGTGGGGCTCCGGGCCGGGGTCGAAAGCGCGCAGACCGTGGACCTTTAGCGCCGTGCACGACGGGCACACCAGTCCTAGCGGGTCCGAGTGCGTCACCGGCGAGTTCATCGCGTAGATGTAGGGGTTCGGGCCATCAACGTAGCCCAGCGGGTCCGTGGTGATGAACCGTCCCAGCTCGGGATCGTAGTAGCGGTTGCGAACGTAGAGGAAGCCGGTGACCGGATCTTCGGGCAAGCCGTGGAAGCCGAATTCATTGGCGATCGTGCTCTCAGGGACCAGCCGCTCATCTTCTGTTCGATAGGCAACCCAGACCGGCGTTGATGGGTAGACGTGGAGCTGGAGGTAGAACGGCTCGGCCAGCGCTGTTCCGGAAAGGTCGGTGAGTGAGCCTGTGATGGAGAGGTCATGCGTACCGTCTGGAGCTGGAGCACCAGCGGTGAGCCGATAGCCATCCTCACTCTTCGTCCACGACGTGACATAGCCGGCAATCTGGATCGACGGAGTTGCAGTGGAGAGATCGATCTCCTCGGTGAACTCGACTTCAAGGACCGCGTCCCGGTACGCGACCTCATAGACCTCCGGGGTGCCGGTATCGAGAATGA
>JAXHTF010000280.1 GCA_034211275.1 Acidobacteriota bacterium | reverse complement strand
CGACGGTCAGATCGTCCTGCCCGGCGTAGCGTGCCAATAGCCATTGGAAGGCCGCCAGGAGAGTCATGAAGAGGGTCGAATGACGCTCCCGGGACAGCTGCCGAAGCCTTTCCGCCAAGGCCGGCGGGAAGGTACGGGTCGCCGATCCGCTGACCAGCGACAGATCCGGATCCCGCAGGTGATCGGTGGGGAGCTGCAGCACCGGCGGTGCGCCGGCCAGCTGTTCCCGCCAGTAGCCCAGCTCCGCCTCGAGCACCTCGCCGGAGAGCCATTCCCGTTGCCAGCTGGCGAAGTCCGCGTATTGGATCGGCAGCTCCGGCAGATCCGGTTCCTCGCCCTCCTGCAGCGCACGATAGAGGGCCGTCACCTCGTCCACCAACACGCCCATGGACCAGCCGTCGCTGACGATGTGGTGCATGGTGAAGAGCATCGCCGAGGAGCGCTCCTCCAGACGGAGCGCCCGCGCCCGCAGCAGCGGGCCCCGAGCGAGGTCGAAGGATGCGGAGGCGTCGGCGTCCACCAGCCGTTGGACTTCGGCCTGGCGATGATCCTCCTCCAGCCCCTGCAGATCCACCACCGGCAGCAAAGACGGACGGAAGTCGTCGATCACCTGCAGCGGTCGGCCACCGACCTCCTCGAAGCGGGTGCGCAGGACCTCGTGACGCTGGCGGATGCGATTCAGGCAACGCTCCACCAGGGCCAGGTCCAGCGGTCCTTCGGCGAGCATCGGCACCGGAATGTTGTAGGCCGGCGTACCGGGTTCCAGCTGGTCGATGAACCACAGCCGCTGCTGGGCGAAGGACAGGGGCAGCTCACCGTCTCGCGGCACCGCGGTCATCGGGGGCGGCGCGTGGCCGGTGAGCTCCGAGCGCCGGGCCGCCTCGACTCCCAGCGCCAGCTCCGCGACGTTGGGATGCTCGAAGAGCAGACGCAACGGCACATCGAGGTCGAAGGCCTGGCGCAGGCGGGACATCACCTGGGTGGCCAGCAGGGAGTGGCCGCCGAGAGCAAAGAAGTCGTCTTCGACGCCAACTCGATCGAGCTCCAGGACCTGTGCCCAGATCTCCGCCAGCACCCCCTCGGTGACGTTGCGGGGAGCGATGTAGCGGCCCGCCTCGGCACCGCGTTCCCCTTCCGGCGCCGGCAGCGCCCGCC
This sequence comes from Acidobacteriota bacterium, assembly GCA_034211275.1. NCBI lineage: Bacteria > Pseudomonadati > Acidobacteriota > Acidobacteriota bacterium. Next base: position 5,320 of record JAXHTF010000280.1, on the reverse strand, counting down.
GGTCGAGCTTGTCGTTGGCGGTGAGGGGCAGCTCCGTCAGCGGCACGAAAGCGGAGGGCACCATGTAGTCCGGCAGCGAGGCCGACAGGTACTCCCGGAGGTCCGCCGGATCCGCCTCGGAGCCTTCCGGCGGCACGACGTAGGCCACCAGCCGCTTGTCACCACCAGCGGTCTCCCGGGCCAGGACCACCGCCTGGCGAACTTGCGGATGCCCCAGCAGAGCCGCCTCCACCTCGCCGGGCTCGATGCGGAAGCCCCGGACCTTGACCTGGAAATCACTACGACCGGAGAACTCCAGCCGGCCACCGTCGATCCAGCGCACGACATCACCGCTGCGGTAGAGCCGCTCGCCTTCGCCGAAGGGGCTGGGGACGAAACGCTCGGCGGTGAGGACCGGCTGCCCCAGATATCCCCGGGCGAGGCCGTCGCCGCCGGTCAGCAACTCGCCGAAGACCCCCTGCGGCACCACCTCGCCAAAGCGATCGAGGACGTAGACGCTGGTGTTGGAGACAGGCCGTCCGATGGAGACCGTCGCCGCCACCTGCTCCGGATGGTCCATGGGGTAGCAGCTGGTGAAGGTGGTGTTCTCCGTCGGACCGTAGCCGTTGATCACCCGTGGGCCATCTTCCAGCTCGAGCACCCGCCGCACCCGTTCCGGAGACAGGGCGTCACCGCCAGCCAACAGCTGCCGCAACGGCTGCAAGCCCTCCACTCGCTCGTCCACCATCAGATGGAAGAAGCCGGCAGTCAGCCACGCCGCCGTCACCCCGTGGTCGCGAATCACCGCCTCCACGGTCTCCGGGCTGGGCTTCTCTGGCGGCATCATGACCAGCTTGCCGCCGTTGAGCAGCGGCGCCCACAACTCCAAGGTCGCCGCATCGAAGGACACCGGTGCCAGCTGGAGGAAGACCTGCGACGGCCCCAGATCGGCGAAATTGCTCCCCCGCACCAGCCGCACCACGCTGCGATGGCTGACCGCCACGCCCTTGGGACGGCCAGTGGAACCGGAGGTGTACATGACATAGGCCAGCTGCTCCGGGAGCGGCATCGCCAGCGACTCCGAGGAAGCCTGCACCGAGGTCGCCTCCGCCAAGGCCTCCGAGAGGTAAACCCAGTCCGCGGAGCCATCCACGGGCAGGCCATCGGCCACTCCCGCCTCGGTGAGCACCAGCTCCACCCCCGCGTCCTGCAACATGAAGCGGAGGCGCTCCTCCGGATAGTCCGCCGCCAGGGGCACGTAGGCACCACCGGCCCAGAGGACCGCCAGATGGGCCACCACCAGATCCGCTGAGCGCTCCAGACACAGGCCCACGGGCACCTCGAAGCCGACGCCCCGCTCGCGCAGGTAGATCGCCAGGCTCCGCGCCCGCCGATCGAGCTCCCCATAGGTCAGGGTGTCCTCGCCGGCCACCACCGCCACCGCCTCGGGGCGCTCCGCCGCCACCGCGGCGAAGAGCTCTACGACCGAAGCCCGCCGCGGATAGTCCGCCATCGAACGGGGCCACTCGTCCGCCAGCTGGTGGCGTTCCGAGGCCTCCAGGAGCGGCAGGTGGAAGACCACCTCGTCCGGGGTCGCCATCGCCGCGGTCAACAGGTTGCGGTAGTGGTCCAACCAGCGCTCCATGGTGGTGGAGTCGAAGACTTCGGCTCGATATTCGAGCATCACGTCCAGGCCTTCGGGGCGCTCCTCCACTTGCAGCACGATGTCGAAGTTGGCGCGCTTGGTCTCTTCGTTGAGCGGCTCGAGCACCAGCTCCGGCAGCTCCAGATCCTCGCCCTGGGCGTTCTGCAGCACGAACATGACCTGGAAGAGGGGCGAGTGGTCCAGGTCGCGCTCCGGCTGCAGCTCCTCCACCAGCTTCTCGAAGGGCACGTCCTGATGATCATGGGCGCCCAGGGAAACGTCCCGCACCTGCTCCAACAAAGCGCGGAAGGTCGGCCGCTCCGAGAGGTCGGTGCTCAGCACCAGGGTGTTGATGAAGAAACCGATGAGATCTTCGATGGCCGGTTCCGTACGTCCCGCCACCGGTGTTCCGACGGTCACCCGGGGCTGGCCGCAATGCCGTGCCAGAAGCACCTGGAAGCCCGCCAGCAAGACCATGAACAGCGTCGCCCGGGAGCTCTTCCCCAGCTCTTCCAAATCTCTGCGGAGCTCCATCGAGAACTGCATCGAGCGGTCAGCGGCGGCATGGGTCGGGTCGATGGGCCGCCGCCGGTCGAAGGGCAGCTCCAGGGGTGGCGGCGACTCGCCCAGCTGCTCCCGCCAGTAGCTCAGCTCGCTGGCCAGGACTTCCCCTTCGAGCCACTGGCGCTGCCAGATGGCGTAGTCCGCATACTGCACCGGCAGCTCCGGTAGATCCGGCTCCTGGCCTTCTCGATGAGCGATGTAGAAGGCGCTGACCTCGTCCACCAGCAGTCCCATGGACCAACCGTCGCTGGCGATGTGATGCATGGTGAAGAGAACGATGGTGCGCTCCGGCTCGAGGCGGAGCAAAGAAGCCCGCAGGGGCCAGTCGACGCTCAGATCGAAGAGGCGGAAAGCATCTCCGACGGCGAGGCGCTCCCCTTCCGCCTCCCGTGCCGCCTCCGGCAGGCCCTGAAGATCCACCACCGGAAGCAGACGCTCGCGAGCGGCGTCGATGACCTGCTCCGGCTTGCCGTCGCGTTCGAGGAAACGGGTTCGTAGGACCTCGTGGCGCGCCACGATGTGGTTCAGTGCCCGCTCTACCAGACGGGCGTCCAGCGGCCCGATGGCCCGCAAGGGCATGGGGATGTTGTAGCCGGCCCCTTCGGGCTCCAGCTGCTCGAGGAACCACAGCCGCTGCTGAGCAAAGGAGAGGGGCAACGCGGTATCCCGGGGCATCGGCTGCAGCGGGGGCCGCTGGCCACCTTCCCGCCGGGCGCGCTCCACCGTCGCCGCCAGGGCCTCGACGGTGGGGTTCTCGAACAGCTGGCGCAGCGTGACCCGGGTATCCAGCGCCTTGTTCAAGCGGCTGACGATCTGAGTCGCCAACAGCGAGTGACCGCCGAGGTCGAAGAAGTCGTCCAGAGCACCGACCTCTTCCACCCCCAGCACCTGGGACCAGACCGACGCCACCACCTCTTCGCTGGTAGTCCTCGGGGCCACATAACCGGTGGTGCGCTCGGCAGCATCCGGCGCCGGCAGGGCCCGGCGGTCGATCTTGCCGTTGACCGTCAGCGGCAGCTCCTCCAGGGGCATGAACACTGCCGGCACCATGTACTCGGGAAGCCGCGCGCGCAGATGGGCTCTAAGACCCTCGACGTCGACACTCTGCTCCGCCGCGGGCACCACGTAGGCCACCAGCTGGGCACCCGCATCGCCGCTGTCGTGGGCCATCACGACGCTCTGGGCGACGTTCTCGCTGCCCGCCAGCGTCGACTCGATCTCGCCCAGCTCGATGCGGAAGCCGCGGACCTTGACCTGGTGATCGATCCGTCCCAGGTATTCCACATCCCCGTCCGCCAGGCGGCGCGCCAGGTCGCCCGAGCGATAGAGGCGGGTACCCGGGCTCGTAGCGAAGGGATTGGGCACGAAACGCTCGGCGGTGAGACCGGGACGCCGCAGATAGCCGCGGGCCAGTCCGCCGCCGCCAACGTGTAGCTCTCCCGGCACGCCCACCGGCGTCGGCCGGCCTTGGGGGTCGAGCAGGAAGAGGTCGAGATCCGGAATCGGCCTACCGATGGGGCTGCGGAAGGCATGCTCCAAGTCCTCGCTGCGAACCGGCCGGTAGGTCACGTGCACCGTGGTCTCGGTGATGCCATACATATTGACCAGCCTGGGGATGCGGTCCCCGTGGCGCTGGAACCAGGGCTCGAGGGCCTTGAGCTCGAGGGCTTCGGCACCGAAGATCACGTGCCGTAGCGCCAGCTCCGGCAGCTCCTCCTGGCCCGCACCCTCACCCGCAGCCAGCAGCTCCCCTTCCGCCGCTACCAGCTGACGGAAGTTGGAGGGAGTCTGGTTGAGCACCGTGACCCCCTCGGCGGCCAGCAGGCGGTAGAAGTCCGCCGGCGTACGGCTGGTCCAATAAGGCACCACCACTACTCGCCCGCCGTAGAGCAAAGCTCCCCACAGCTCCCAAACCGAGAAGTCGAAGGCATAGGAGTGGAACAGCGTCCACACATCCTGCGGACCGAATTCGTACCACGGCTCGGTGGCGGCGAAGAGCCGCAGCACCTGCTGGTGGGTGATCTGAACCCCCTTGGGCTGGCCGGTGGAGCCGGAGGTGTAAATCACATAGGCCAGGTTGGCCCGGTCGAGGGAGATCTCCGGCGGTGTTTCGGGATGTCGAGCCAGGTCGCCCCAATCCCGATCCAGCACCAACACTTCGCCCCCGTGCTCCGGCAGCTCGTCGAGAGTCGCCTGGTCGCTGAGCATCAGCTGCGCGCCGGCATCCTCCAGGCTGAAGGCCAGCCGGGCCTTGGGGTGAGCCGGGTCGAGGGGCAAATAGGCGCCGCCGGCCTTGAGGATGCCGAGGATGCCGACCACCAGCCAGGAGCTGCGCTGCAGGCAAAGACCGACCTTTACCTCCGGTCCCACTCCCCGGGCCATCAGCTCGTGGGCCAAGCGGTTGGCCCGAGCGTCGAGCTCGCCATAGGTCAGGGTCTCCGCCTCGTCGCTCACCGCCGGGGCGTCGGGAGCCGCCTGGACCCGCTGGTCGAAGACGGCGAGCAAGCTCTCCGCGACCGCCGGCGAAGGCTGTCGAGGAGTCCATTCCAGCAGCAGCTGATGGCGCTCCGGTGGCGACACCATGGGCAGCGTCTCCAGGGCATCCTCCATGCCGTGGGCGAATCCGGCGAGCAGATTCCCCAGATGCCGCAACATGCGCTGGACCGTGGTGGCGTCGTGACGGACGCCGTCGAACTCCAGCTCCAGGGCCAGCCGTTCACCGGGATAGGCCACCAGATTGAAGGCGTAGTGGGAGCGCTCGTCGGACCCACCGGCCTCCGCTGCATCCTCCCCGCCGGCTTCGGTGGGATCTTCCGGAGCCTCCGGGGGCTGCTGGTCGGCCTGCGCCAGCTTGGCCGGATCGAGTCCCTCGTTCTGGAACACCAAGAAGGTGTCGAAGAGGGCCCGGCCGCCGCCGACGTCGCTCCACCGCTGGACGTCCGCCAGGGAGGAGTATTCGTACTGGCCGAGCTCCGCCTGCTGCTCCTGCAACTTCTGCAGCCAGCTACCGACTTCGGCGTCACCGTTTCCGGCCGGCCCCCGGCTTTGGAAGGGGTCGAGCAGATGATCGGCCTGTTCATCAACACCCTGCCGCTGCGGGTGCAGCTGGCACCGGACGCCGAGGTCGGTAGC
>JAXHTF010000279.1 GCA_034211275.1 Acidobacteriota bacterium | reverse complement strand
GAAGGTGGTCCCAGGGCTCGCTCCCTGGACCCTTCGAGGGCCCGCCAGAGTCTTACCTTCTCGGAAAGGAGCCAATCCGGTAGGTTTTTCTCTTGACAAACCGAAGTACATAGAAGGGGGATTGAGGGGGTGAGGGGTCTGCTCTCCCGACCTCCTCAGACCCTACCCACAACCAACGCCCTCAGCTCAGGACTGCCAGCCGCAGGTTCGGCCCTCATTCTGCTCCTCCAACCACTCCTTCAGCGGCGCGAAGTAGTCCAGGATCGCCGTGGCGTCCATGGAGCTCTCGCCGGTGAGCGCTTCCAGGGCCTCGGGCCAAGGGCGGGAGACGCCCATTTCCATCATCGCGTTGAGGCGCGCGCCGGCGGCCTCGTTGTCGTAGATGGAGCAGCGGTGGAGGGGGCCCTCGTAGCCCGCTACCTCGCACAGACCGCGGTGGAATTGGAACTGCAGGATGTGGGCGAGGAAGTAGCGCGAGTAGGGCACGTTGGCGGGAACGTGGTACTTGGCGCCGGGATCGAATTCCGCTTCGGTGCGGGCCACCGGCGGAGCGATGCCCTGGTACTTGGAGCGCAGATTCCACCAGCCTGCGTTGTACTCCTCCGGGGAGATCTCACCGGAGAAAACCTTCCAGCGCCACTGGTCGATGAGCAGGCCGAAGGGCAGGAAGGCCACCTTGTCCAGCGCCATGCGCATCAGCAGGCCGAGGTCGGCGGAGGCGTCGGGCTCTTCGTCCAGCAGGCCCAGCTGCACCAGATACCCCGGCGTGACGGAAAGGGCCACGGTGTCGCCCAAGGCCTCGTGGAAGCCGTCGTTGGCGCTGTTGCGGTAGAGCATGGGCAGGTGCTTGTAGGCCCGCTGGTAGAAGTTGTGGCCCAACTCGTGATGGATGACGGAGAAATCCTCGGCGTTGATGTTGATGCACATCTTGATCCGCAGGTCGTCTTCCCAATCGATGTCCCAGGCGCTGGCGTGGCACACCACCTCGCGGTCCGCGGGCTTGGTGAACAGGGAGCGCTCCCAGAAGGTCTCCGGCAGCGGGTCGAGGCCCAGGGAGGTGAAGAAGCCCTCGCCGTAGCGCACCATGTCCCGGGCGTCGACGCCCTCCTCCTTCAGCAGCTCGGTGAGGTCGTAGCTGGGAGTGGTCTCCGGCGGGGCCACCAGCGGATAAATGTTGGACCAGGTCTGGGCCCACATATTGCCCAGCAGATGGGCCGGCAGCAGCCCCTGGGGCGGCACCACGTCGTCACCGTACTGCTCCGCCAGCCGCGCCCGCACGTGGCAGTGGAGCGCTTCGTAGAGCGGCCGGACCTGCTCCCACAGGCGGTCCAGCTCGGCGGCGAAGGCCTCTGGCTCCATGTCGTATTTGGACCGCCACAGGCTGCCCAAGTCAGCGAAACCCAGCGCCTGAGCGCCCTCGTTGGCCAGGGCCACGTACTGCCGATACTCCTCCCGCATGGGCGGCGAGACGGTGCGCCAGCCGACCCACAGCTCTTCCAGCTGCTGTGCGTCACGGCTCTCGGCGAAGATGCCGTTCATCTCCGTCAGGTCGTAGCAATCGTCACCGCTGGCGCCCTCAGGGCAGTACTTGCCCTTGCCGTAGGCGCCCTGCATGGAGGTGGTGAGCTGGGTCAGCTGCTTGGTCTTCTGCGCGTCCGGCGGCGCCGGCAGGGTCAGGCTGAGCTTGAGCAGCTCCAGACGGCGGCGCAGATCGTAGGGCAGCTCCAAGCCGTCGAAGTACGCCGCCTTGCCGGCGTAGTCCACCAGCGCGGTGATGGACCGCTCCTCCGCCTGGGCGGCGAGGATGGCAGTGTCGTGGGTGATGTAGGTGGAATACACCCAGGCGTTGCGCTCGGCGTCGCTGGCGATCTCCAGCAGATCCTTCTCCACCGCCGCCAGGAAGGCTTCGGCGCCCTCGGCGGTGCGCGGGTACTCGGTCTTCGCCATCTCCGCCGCTTCCTCCTCTTGGGCCGGAGCCGGACCGGTCCAGCCCAGCACCAGGGTCAGCGCGATGGCCAGGACGAGACAGCGCAGGAGCGCGGAGGAGGAGAGAGGGGCAAGCAAAATCTTCATTGGGAACTCCCTAGGACTCGGTGCATTCTCGCCACCGCTTCCCGGAGCTCGTCCTGGGAGCAGGCGAAAGATAGGCGCACATGATCTTCGCGGCCGAAAGCGACACCGGGGACCACCGCCACCCGCGCTTCGTCGATGAGCTTCTCGGCCAGTTGAATGGAATTGTTGCAGCCTTCCCGATAGCAGCCGGCGATGTTGGGGAAGGCGTAGAAGGCGCCCGCCGGCGTCGGACATTGGACGCCGGGGACCTCGTTGAGCAGCGGCACCAGCAGATCTCGGCGCGCCTCGAATTCGGCGATGCGCTCGGTCACCGACGCCTCCGACAGCCGCAACGCCTCGGTGGCACCGGCCATGGCGAAGGAGGTGGGGTTCGAGGTGGCATGGCTCTGAATGTTGCCGATGGCCTTGATCACCGGCGCCGGCCCCAGGCAATAGCCCAGCCGCCAGCCGGTCATGGCGAAGGTCTTGGAGAACGAGCCCACCAGGATCACCGTCTCCGGCAGGTCCGTCGCCAACGCCGCCGCGCTCACCGGCTCCTGGCCGTCGAAAACGAAACGCTCGTAGGTCTCGTCGGCGATGAGCAAGATGCCGCGATCGGCGCAGCCGTGGGCCAGACGGTGGAGATCCTCGCCGGTGATCATGCCGCCGGTGGGGTTGCACGGCGAGTTGATGAGCACCGCCCGGGTGTTCTCCGACACCGCCTCCAGCAGCGCGTCGGCGTGGATGCGGAACCCGTCGTCCGGAGAGCTGGGTACAAACACCGGCCGGCCGCCGGCGAAGCGAATCTGCTCCGGCAGGGAGACCCAATACGGCGACGGCAGCACGACCTCGTCCCCTGCCTCGAAAAGGGCCATGGCGAGCTCGAATAGGGCCATTTTGGCACCAACCGTCACCTGCACCAGATCCGCTGTCCACGAGCTACCGTATCTATCGGAGTAGTAGGCGGCGAGGCCCTGGCGCAGCTCGAGAATGCCCGCATTGGCGGTATATCGGGTCATTCCGCGGTCGAGAGCCGCCTTCGCCGCGGTGACCGTCTCCGGCGGCGAGTCGAAATCCGGCTCACCGACGCTCAGATCGATGACGTTCACGCCCTCGGCACGCAGTTTGCGAGCCTTGTTGGCGACGCTGAGGGTAGCGGATTCCTCGATTCCACGAACACGAGAGGTCATTTGCATGGCGCCAGATGGTATCACCGCTCCCGGGTTACGCCGAAGCAAGGGATTGCACCATCAGAGGGTTCCTGCCTGTGATCCGCAGAAACGACCGTCGGGACGGTTCCGGCACGGCCCCGCAGCGGGCTGCCAAGGCCGCGGGAGGCGTCTGCGCCCCTGATATGATCCCGAAGCTGCTAGAACCGCTGTGGCACCGCCAAGGTATGCCCGCCGAGAGACAGGCATGCCCGCCGAGAAACAACGACCGATTTAGCAAAGCCGGCCCCACCAACCGAGGACTCGATCATGCCCAAGACATTCTGCTCCTATCTCCTCCGCTCTGCGGCCCTCGCCTGCGCGCTGATTTTCGTCTGGGGTCTGGCACCGGAAGCTGCCGCCCTCGGTCACCCGCCCGCCGACAGCGACACCGCCACCCAAGAAGCCCGCTCGGAGAGCAGCGCCACCCTACCCGCGATTCCCGAAAGCGGCTGGGTGCACTCGCTCCACGATGCTCAGGAGCTAGCCCAGGCAGACGACAAGAAGATCCTGGTGAATCTCTACGCCAGCTGGTGTGGCTGGTGCCGGCGGCTGGATCAGCAGGTCTTTGCCAGCCAGGAGTTCGAGCAGCTGCGGAACGACTTCGTGATGCTCAAGCTGGATGTGGAAGAGCATGACGACGGTCCCAAGGTTCAGCGCCGTTACGGGACCCGCGGGGTCCCCGTGACCCTGCTGCTGACCTCCGACCTCGACCGAGTCACCGCCATCAGCGGCTTCCTCCCCAAGGATAAGTTTCTCCAGCGGGTCGAGCAGGCGGTGACCGCTTACGACGACCGCCAGGCCCACACCGCCGACCGCTCCATCGACCTTCTGGCGGTGGAGCCCACAGAGAGCGGCACCTGCACCGTGGAGGTCTGCTAACCGTGCATGCCGGGGGCGAAGCGTTGCGCCGACGCCATCGATGGACCTCGCCGCGAGCCCTGGCTGCCTTCTGGGCGCTGGCGCTCAGCCTGGTGCTCTTCGCCGGCCTGCCCGCCGGTGACGCCGACGCCCAATTCCACCGCGAGGAAAAGGCCACCGTCGAACTGCTGGCCCATCGGGATTCCTATGCTCCCGGCAGCACTCTCCGGCTGGCGACCCTGGTCACCGTCGAGAGCGGCTGGCACATCAACAGCGACCAGCCGACCCTCGACTATCTGATCCCCACCGAGATCCAGCTGCTGCTGCCGGAGGGCTGGCCCGCCCCGCGGATCACCTTCCCGGAAGCCCACATGCTGGAGTTCTCTTTCGTTGACGAGCCCATCGCCGTCTACGAGGGAGCGGTGCCCATCCTCGCCGAGCTGGAGCTCCCGGCGGAGCTCGCCGGCGACGCGGCCTCCCTGCGGGCGGAAGTGCGCTACCAGGCCTGCAACGACACCCAATGTCTGCCGCCGGTGACCTCGGCGGCGGAGCTGACGCTGGTCCTGGGCGGCGAGGGTGCATTGATCAACCAGAGCGCCTTCGGCGACAGCGAGGTCTCCGCCGCGGATCTACTGCGTTCGAGCCGGCAGGAGCCCCAAACGGCAGCCTCCGGCGCCGAGCCCACCACTAGCGATTCAGCCGGTGCCAGCGCTGCCGACGCCACCGAAGAGGCGGCCGTGAGCAGCTCCGGCACCGGCGCCGGCTTCGTCGCCATGCTGCTGCTGGCGGTGCTCGGGGGGCTGATCCTCAACGTCATGCCCTGCGTGCTACCGGTGCTCTCCCTCAAGGTCTTCGGGCTGGTGAAGAGCGCCCAAGGCGGCCGCAAGGAAGCGGTGCGCGGCGGAGTCATGACCTCCTTGGGCATCCTGGTGTCGTTCTGGGCTCTGGCCCTCGCGGCGGTCATCGCCCGCGCCGCCGGCAGCGCCGTAGGCTGGGGTGTGCAATTCCAGGAGCCCGGCTTCGTCGCCTTCCTGGCAGTCATCGTGGTCCTGTTCAGCCTCAATCTCTGGGGCGTCTTCGAGATCCCCCTGCCGGCGCGCCTCACCAACCGGCTTACCGGCGGCGGCAAGGCGGGTGGCAGCGGTGCCGCCGGCCACTTCGGCTCCGGCCTCTTCGCCACCCTCATGGCCACCCCCTGCTCCGCCCCGTTCCTGGGCACCGCCATCAGCTTCGCCCTCAGCCGATCGAGCTGGGAGATCTTCGCCATCTTCACCGCCGTCGGCCTGGGCATGGCCCTGCCCTACCTGGCCCTCGCCGTCGCCCCGGGCACCGCCAAGCTGCTGCCCAAGCCCGGCCCGTGGATGGAGACGGTGCGCGGTCTCATGGGCTTCCTCCTCGCCGCCGCCGCCATCTGGCTCTTCTTCGTTCTCGCCGGCCAGCTGCCCTCCGCCCGGGTGGCCTTCGTGCAGCTGGCCATGCTCCTGGTGGCCCTCTTCGTCTGGCTCGGCAGCCGCCTGACCCGCCGCCGCTGGCTCGCCACCACCGGCCTGCTGGCCGCCGCCGTCCTCGCCATCGGCCTCGCCTCCGGCTCCACCGCCGACCCGGAAGCCATCCAATGGCGCCCCTTCGACGAGGCCGAAGCCATCGCCCTCGCCGAGGCCGGCACCCCGGTCTTCGTCGACGTCACCGCCGACTGGTGCCTCACCTGCAAGGCCAACGAGCAATTGGTCCTCGCCCGCCGCGACATCGCCACCGCCTTCGCCGACCACGGCGTGGTGGCCATGAAGGCCGACTGGACCAACTACGACGACGCCATCACCGACCTGCTCCAACGCCACGGCCGCACCGGCATCCCCTTCTACCTCCTCTACCGCCCCGACCAACCCCCCCACGTCTTCGGCGAGCTCCTGACCCAAGAAGCCATCCTCACCGCCGTCCGCGAAGCCGGCGGGACCGGGGGGCAGGTGGCCGGGGGACGGTAGGGGCCTTCTCTCGACGCCTAACCCTCTGGAAGAGCCCCCGCCCTCGCCCCGGGATCAATCCCGGGGCTACCCCGGACACCGCAGGATGAATCCGGCTCCCTGAGCCTGCTCCACCACTCCCTCCCCTCCGGAGCCAGCGGAGCTGGCGGAACCTGAGTAGCCCGGGGATTGGATCCCCGGGCGGAGGCGAAGTGGTCGCAACGGCTCACTACTCGAGACTCAATGCCCCCGCCCTCGCCCCGGGATCAATCCCGGGGCTACCCAGGACACCGCCGGATGAATCCGGCTCCCTGAGCCTGCTCCACCACTCCCTCCCCTCCGGAGCCAGCGGAGCTGGCGGAACCTGAGTAGCCCGGGGATTGGATCCCCGGGCGGAGGCGAAGTGGTCGCAACGG
>JAXHTF010000278.1 GCA_034211275.1 Acidobacteriota bacterium | reverse complement strand
CGGAGGACTTCGTTCAGCCGGAGAGTCTGGAGCTCTCTCCCTTGCCGTGTTGGGAAAGCCTCTCCTCAGCGGAGCGTCGCCAAAGGATCGCCGATCTCCTCCGGGAGGTGGAGCAGCAGGGGCGTGTCGAGCGTCGAGGCCGCCCAGTTCTGGGTCGAAGGAAAGTACTCGCTGTCTCTCCGCACCAACGCCCGGAGACCTTCGAGCGTCGACCGGTTCCTCGATTCCATGCGATCCGGCGCGAGGTTCGCGAGCGCCTGGCCGAAGCCTATCGGCTCTTCTTGGAACAGTATCGGAAGGCTTCGAGGGATCTACAGGAGGGAAATCGCGAGGCGCTCTTCCCCGGGGGCTGCTTTCCGCCAGGCCTTCCCTGGGTGCCAGCAGAGCCAGCGCCCCGGCCGCCTTGATAGGACACGACGACGGTTCCGCCTACGAAGGGCTGGAAGATCCAGCTGACTCTCTCCGAGTTGCAGACCTCTTGGAGGCATGGGAGAGGTGTGCCTGCGAAGGCTGAGAATCCTAGAAGGTCCCGGGGAAGTTGCCCCGGGGCTTCAGTTCACCGCCAAATCGCCGGGGAAACTGGCTCGAGGCTTTCGCTGGATCCTGCTTCGGCGAGGAAATTCGGCCAAGGACAGGTCTCGAGCATAGAGACAAGAGTTCTTTCTTACGATTCGGGTAGGGCCAAGATGTGGAGGGAAGGATGTTGTGTGAGTGAAGGCTTCCCCCGGGGAGCCTTCACGAGCTATTATCGGCCCACTTATGGCACCTAAAGAGTTGGTCTACAACGCGACGCTGGTGGACCGCGTCGACTACACGCCGAGCCTTTCCGTCTTCAAGGTTCAGCTGGATCCCGGGTTAGAGCCGCCGGCGCCTCGCTTTCTCGCCGGTCAGTACGTCGTGCTCGGCCTCAACAACGAGGAGGTGCCGGAGCTTGGGTCGGTGCGTCGTCCGATGTCCATCGTTTCAGCACCGGAAGAGACCGGCTCGCTGGAGTTCTACATTCGGTTCGTCAGCCATCCGGAGTCGGACAATCCACTGACCCATCTCCTCTGGAAGCTCAAGCCTGGGGCTCGACTCTTTTGCGGTACCCGAATCACCGGCCGATTTACCCTCCAGGACACCATCGGCGACGGAGACCCGCGGATCAAGGTGATGGTTGCTGCCGGCACCGGACTGGCGCCATTCCTTTCGTTCGTGCGCAGCGAGGTGCTTCGGAATCCGGCCGCGGACCTCTCCCAATACGTCATGCTCCACGGTGCCTCCTACCCTGCGGACTTGGGGTATCGCGAGGAGCTCTTCCAGCTGCGCGACCAGCATGGGCTGCACTATTTCTCCACCGTCAGTCGGCCCAAGGAAGCGCCGGATTGGACCGGGGATCAGGGGCGGGTCGAGGACTATTTCCTCCCTGAGAGGCTGGCGGAGATGGAGACACGCCTCGGGTTGCCGCCGGGAGGATTTGATGCAGCCACTGCGGTGATTTTCATCTGCGGTCTTCAGGGCACCATCGGCCAGACGTTTTTGCGCTTGGTGGAACGAGGCTTCGTACCGGAGAACCGGCGCCTGCGCAGGGCCCTAGAGGTACCAGAAGGAGCGGCGGCGAGCCTCTTCTTCGAGCAGTACGACACCAATCCGGTAATCGACCTCAAGGATGAGAACCTGGTGCGGGACGTCCGAGAGAAACTCCACGGAGCGCTTCAGAAGTCTTCGTAGTCTCTTGGGCTCTGCTCTTCCTGGTTGGAAGACTCGGCTGAGCTAGTCAATCGAGACGGACCCGAGCGTCTCCTGAGCCGATATCGATCTCCAGGATGGCTTTTCCCTCTCCCTGGGTCCAATTCAACGCCTTGTGCACCAGGCCGGAGCCCTCGACGGTGGCACCGTCCGCCGTCAGCTGGGCGTCGCCGGCGTTGACATCCAAGCGCACGACGCGCATTGCCGACTTGGAAAGCTGGGCAGTAGCGTCGCCGGCTCCGATATCGATTTCTACGTCGGAGGTGGTTTGGGCCAGGTGCACATCTCCTGCCCCGACGTCGATTTCCAGTGGCAGGCTGGCGGGGGCCTCAAGTCGGCTTTCGATGTGGATGTGGCGGGAGGATAGGCGCGAGGTGCCGGTGATCCGCAGTCGCAGAACCTGATCGTCCCGTACCCACGCGAGGCCGATCTTGGCAGCGGCATCTCGACACTTATCTTTCTCATTCGAGACGCAGTGAATCTTCACCTGTGCTTCCGCGTCGGTGCCCTCGGTCCCCCGGACGGTCAAATCGCCGATGCGGAGGATGACATGGAGCGAGCTGACGCCCTCGATGGGAATCGATTGATCGACGGTTCGAATGGGCTCGGTCTCCGCTGCGAGGACTGGCGGAGCAACGGCGAGCAGACCTAGGATGAGAAGAGGAGTTGGGGAGAGCGAGCGTAGACGACTGAGCAACATGGATATCTCCCGAGTTGGCCAGCGCACGAGGCGATGGCTGGTTTCTTGCAAGAATACTCCATGACCAACTAGAAGCTCCGGTCTATGAAGAGCGGAGCCTTTAAGTTTGAAGATATCGCTTCGGGAAACTTCTCGGTAGTGTTTCGCCTCAATAGCGTCGGGTAGAGAAGATCGAGAGCGGATATCGACTCGTTCGGAAAGGAGTCTGGAGATGGTTCGTTGCAGCTTGCATTCGTCTTTGTCGCAGCCTTGTCGAGGCTTGCTCGTCGCCGTGGCGATGGCGCTGGTGGCCCTGTCCACAGGGTGTTCCGTGAATCCAGCCACTGGTAAGAGCCAGCTGATGCTGATCTCCGAAGCCCAGGAGATTCAAATGGGGCGGGAAGCCGATCCCCAGATCGTCAGTCAATTCGGTCTCTATCCGGACGAGGAGATCCAGGACTATGTATCGGCCCTCGGCCAGGACCTGGCGGCGCAATCGGAACGACCTCACCTCGAGTGGCATTTTCGCGTCTTGGACGATCCCCTCGTCAACGCTTTTGCGCTGCCCGGTGGATATATCTACATCACTCGCGGAATCATGAGCCATCTTGACTCGGAGGCCGAGTTGGCCTCCGTGCTGGGGCATGAGATCGGCCATGTGGTCGCTCGGCATAGCGCCAACCAGTTGAGCAAGCAGCAGCTGGCCAGCGCAGGTTTGCTTGTAGGAGCGGTGCTGCTCGATCCCGAGGACCGCTACTTGGCTGGGTTGGCTGGCGCCGGTATGCAGCTGGCCTTCCTCAAGTTCGGTCGCGACGACGAACGGCAGGCGGATGAGCTAGGGCTGCGCTACATCATCAAGGACGGCTACGACCCCCGACCCATGACCGATGTTTTCGAAACGCTGGGGCGGGTGAGCGATGCAGCGGGAGGCCGAGGTATGCCCAACTGGCTGGCGACTCATCCAGCGCCGGAGAATCGGGTCAGCCTTCTCAGTGGGCAGATCGTTGAGACGGGGGTCGACTTCACCGGACGGCCGGTTCGGGCTGAGCTCTATCTCGATCACCTGAATGGGATGCCCTACGGGGCCGACCCTCGGCAAGGCTTTTTCCAGGGCAATACCTTCTACCACCCCGATCTGGCCTTCCAAGTAGATTTCCCGGAGGGCTGGCGAACTCAGAATGCTCGTTCGGCGGTGAGCGCGCTGAGCCCGAACGAGGACGCCCTGTTGGTGCTGACCCTCGCGGAGGAGGACACGTTGAGCGCTGCAGAGCAATCGTTCCTCCAGGGCCAGGGGATCGAGGCGGGATCTCGCTGGACTCCGGGCATCCGCGGATTCAATTCCCTCGGGCGAGAGTTCGCCGCCAGCACTCAAGACAAGCCGCTACGCGGGCGGGTGGCCTTCGTCGAGGGTGAGAATCGCATCTATCAGCTACTGACCTTCACGCCGGACAAGCGCTGGCGCAATTACGAGGATCAGGTGAGCTCCGCCATTGGTACTTTCCAGGAGATCACTGACCGCCGCTATCTCTCCGTGCAGCCAGCCAAGCTGCGGATCGTGAAGCTGGATCGGGATATGAGTCTCGAGGAATTCCAGCGCCGCTACCCGTCCAGCGTCGATCTGCAGACCCTGGCCATCGTCAATCAGGTAGAGGTGGGAGCGACCCTCGAGGCGGGAAGTCTGGTGAAGCGCATCGTTGGAGGAGAGCTTCCGGACCCCCGCTGAGGTAGGCCGCACCGGCTTTTCGAAGGTCCCCAACGATTCGGGTAGGGCCCAGTAGCGATTCGGGTAGGGGATCGGGGAAGTGCGCCGAAAGGACACGTAGGGCCGTCCCGGAAACCGTTTCGCGAACCCCTGCGACTCCTGGGTAGACGCTCCCCTCAAGGCCTGGGAAAGGCTCAAGCTACTGAAAACAAAAGAGTAGCTATTCGGGTAGGGGGTCGGTGGTCAGGGTGACCGGGAGAGGCTGCTATTCGGGTAGGGACGGGTAAAAAGATCGGGCCGGGATCCCGCAGGACCCCGGCCCGATTGATTTGCCGTTCAGGTTAGCCGGCCTACTTGCAGGTCTTGCCGCCCGAGGGGCCCTTGCACTTGTTGGAGCAGCAGTCGCTGTCCACGGTGCAGGGATCGCCGAGCTGGCCGTCGGTGCAGGTGCCGCCGCCGTCGCAGATCGGGTCGGTGGCGCAGGCTAGATCGTTGCAGTCGACGTCGCCGTTGCAGTCGTTGTCGATGCCGTCGCTGCACAGCTCGGCGCCGGTGCTGCAGTCGATGCCGCAGTTGGAGCAGCTCTCGCTGCCGCTGCAGGTCAGGTCGCCGCAGCAGAAGCTGCCCGGCGTGGTCGGGACGTCGGTGCAGGTGACGCCGCCGCTGGAGCAACGGGCGTCGCTGCACGGAACTGGGTTGGATCCACCGCCGTCGCCACAGCAGTAGCGGTTGTTGGGGTTGCCGTTCTGCACCCCGTTGCAGTCGGTGGGGCAGGTGACGCAATTCTCGCCGTCTCCGGCCTCACACACACCGTTGCCGCAGACCGCACCGCTGGTGGTACCGCCGACGCAATCATTGGGGCAGGTGTTGCAGTCCTCGCCCAGCTCGCAGATGCCGTCGTTGTCACACACCGGGCAGTCGAGGCAGGCGGAGGTGTCGTAGCCGTCGCAGCTGGCGTTGCACGCCAGGGTGCCGCCACCGCTGCAGCCGAGGCCGGAGCAGGTCTCACCACCGAGGTCGGTGCCGTCGCAGACTTCCGTGCCCTCGATGAGGTTGTTGCCGCAGGTCTGGAGACAGGCAGCCGGGACCGTGAAGTCCTCGGTGACCGACACGCTGCTGGAGCTGCCGCCGTCGTCGGCGTTGACGCCTAGACCGCGCTTGGCGAAGCCTTCCCAGATCTCGCACTGGTTGGCGCCGCCGTTGTTGTTCTGGTCCGCCAGCAGGATGGCGTCGCGAGCGTCCACGAAGGTCGGGTCGCAGGGCTGCAACTTCAGACCGTCGATCACCAGCTGGAGCGCTAGGTTGTTGCCGCCGGTACCGGTGTAGAGGTTGGAGTCGAAGCCGTACTTGTCGACCAGATTCCAATACACCTCCCAGACCATGGCGGACCACACCGAGCCGACGCCGTGGGGGACGACCACCGAGGCGATGTCCGAGTAAGTGTGCGGGTTGACGCCCATGTCGGTGGTGTAGGGGTACTGGCGGATGCCCGGGCCGGTGGAGGGCTGGAAGCTGACGTAGGTGCCGATGCCGCGGGCATCGGTGCCCTGGTCGCCGGTCTGGGCGGTGAGGGCGAGAGCGAGGAAGTCGCTCCAGCCTTCACCGGCCTGCTGGTCACCGCTCAGGCAATTGGAGTCCGTGGGACCGCCGGTGAGGCGGTTGGAGAGGCCGTGACCGTACTCGTGAACGATCACGCCGTTGTCGAGGTCACTGTCGCGGTTGGGGATCGCGCCGCCGGCGAACTTCACCGTGCCGTTGACGCCGGTGCCCAACTCGCCCTTGATGGTGTCGCCATCGCTCTGCCCGATGAAGACCGAGGAGATGTTGATGGTGTTGTCGGTGCCGCCCATGGCGATGACGCCGTCACCCTGGTTGTTGACGATGATGGCGGCGGTGGCGCCGGCATTCTGGGCGTTCTTGACCTTGACGGTGAACGAGCAGGTGCCACGGTCGATGAGAGCGATGCGGCCGGAGGTGAAGCCGACGAGAGCCTCGCAGCCGTCGTTGGCGGGAGCGGTGCCGTCGGCGGCCAGCTCGATGTCGCCGGTGATGCCGGTGGTGTTCAGGACGGGGCCGAACTCGGCGCCGCCGGCGGTGTAGTCACCGGCGATACCCGCCGGCGAGTTCACCGTCACCAGGTGGTCGGCGCTGGGGGTCCAGATATACATCTGCATCCGCGGGGCGGGGTTGAAGGGACCGCCCTCCGGCGGCGTGGCGAAGTTGGCGTTGTTGGTGCCGGAGCCATCCTGGGCGTCCGCCTGCACCGGGTCGCTACCGCTGCCGCCGCGGCCATAGTTGTTGTCCTGGAAGTTGCCGGCCTGCTCGTCGAAGCCGTAGTGCCACAGGATGTCGTGGATGACGTTGTTCCAGTAGAAGAGGTTGGTGATCACCGC
>JAXHTF010000277.1 GCA_034211275.1 Acidobacteriota bacterium | reverse complement strand
GTGAAAGTCGAGCCGCGCTGCGAGCGGCCCTTTTCCGCCGAATCTTCGTTCGAAAACCTCGCCGATACTCGCATCGCCTGCGGTTTTCCGGCCTTGATTCGGCGAAAAATCTCTCGCTCTCGCTGGCGTCTGACTTTCACCACGGGCTGCTAGGACGGTGGTCCGCTATTGAGCTCCCGCAATTGTGAGGATACCGGATTCCGATCCGAAAGCGAGAATTGCCGCCCTCGTCGGCCTCCGGCGGTAGTCAGAATCGCCAACGGACGGTATATTCAGCGACTCGGGCCACCGAAATCCGCTGGCGAGGCCTCGAAGCCTGCCGGCCCGCGCCCGGCCCCGGCCCCCCGCGGCCGCAACCGACAGCATCCGACTTGCCGCTTCTTCGATCGGTGATTTTTCGATAGGCCGCTCTCCAACGGGCGAGCCTTCGATTGGAGCCAGACCCATGAGCAATAGGGTAAAACCCCGTTTGTCCCGCGGCCTGCGGGACCTGCTGCCGGAGGAGATGATCCCCCGCCAGCGCATGATCGACACCGTTCGCCGGGTTTACGAGAGCTACGGCTTCTCCCCCATCAGCACCCCCGCCATCGAGTACCTCGACGTGCTCACCGGCAGCGCCGGCGAGGAGGCGGGGCAGAGCATCTTCCGGGTCAGCAATCCGGAGGAGGAGGAGCTCGGCCTGCGCTTCGACCTCACCGTTCCCCTGGCTCGGCTGATGGCCCAGCATCGGGATCTGCCGCGGCCCTTCCGCCGCTACCAGGTGGCGTCGGTGTGGCGCGCCGACAAGCCGGACAAGGGTCGCTTCCGGGAGTTCACCCAATTCGACCTGGACTCGGTGGGGGCGGTGTCGGAGATCGCCGACACGGAGATCATCGCCGGCATGTGCGACTCCCTCTCGGCGCTGCGGGTGGGAGGCTACCTGGTGCGCTACTCGAGCCGCGGCATCCTCAACTGCCTGCTGACCTTTGCGGACATCGAGCAGGGGCGCGCCGAGGACGTCTTCCGGGTCCTCGACAAGCTGGAGAAGATCGGCTTCGACAAGGTGCGCAAGGAGCTCACCACCGGCTATACCGACAGCTCCGGCGACGAGATTCGAGGCCTCGGTCTGGCCGAGGACCAGGTGGATCGCATCGCCCGCTTCCTCGAGGTGCGCTCGCCCCAGCGTTCCGAGGTGGTGGCGCAGCTGCGGGAGCTGTTCGCCGGGGTCGAAGGGGCGGAGGAGCAGATCGGCCTCGTCGAGCGCATCTCAAGCCATCTGGCGGCTCTGGGCTACGGCGATGATCGGGTCTCCTTGGACCTCTCCATCGCCCGCGGCTTGGCGTATTACACCGGGCCGGTCTTCGAAGCTCACCTCACCGACGCGCCGCAGTTCGGCTCGGTCTTCGGCGGCGGCCGTTATGACGATCTGGTGACCCGCTTCCTGGGGCAGAAGGTTCCAGCCACCGGCGCCTCCATGGGCGTCGACCGGTTGCTGGCGGCGCTGGTGCATTTGGGCAAGGCCGGCGGCCGGCGCACCACCGCCGACGTGCTGGTCTGCACCATGGACTCGTCGCTGACGGAGGAGTACCTGGCCATGGCCTACGAGCTGCGGCGGGCCGGCATCCCCGCGGAGATCTATCTCGGCAAGGCGCGCAATATCGGCAAGCAGATGAAGTACGCCGATCGTTGCGGCGTGCCCCTGGTGCTGCTCTACGGTGAGGACGAGAAGGCCCGGGGGATGGTGACGGTGAAAGATATGGAAGCCGGTCGCCAGGCCTCGGAGACGGTGGAGAAGCGGGAAGAGTGGATCGAGGAGCGGCCAGGGCAGCAGGAGATTCCGCGCTCTGAGCTGGTGCCCCGGTTGCGTGCCCTGCTGGCCCGCATCCGCAGCGGCGGCAGCGCTACGGACCTGCCGGAGGGAATGCTATGAGCCCCGGCGGTGATCTGCAGGGACCGGGCCCCCGGGAGCTGGTGCTCGACGGCTGCTCGTTGACCCTGGAGGCGCTGGTGCAGGCGGCGCGGGATCCGTCCATCCAGGTGCAATGTGCCCCCGAGGCCCTGGCCCGGGCGGAGCTGGGCTGGCGGCAGATCGAATCCATCGCCCATGGCTACTGCGAGGCGTTGAAGACCCTGGACGAAGGCTCTGCCGAGGGATCCGGAGGGCCCTCCAGCCGACCGGTGCAGGACTACGGCATCACCACCGGCTTCGGGGAGTTCAAGTCGGTACCGGTGAGTCCTTCGAGGCTCCAGGAGCTGCAGCGCAACATTCTCCTCAGCCACTCGGTGGGAGTGGGGGATACGGCCCACGCCGACGATCCGGCCAATTACTTTCCGGCGGAGGTGGTCCGGGGCGTGCTCATCACCCGCCTCAACTCCTTCCTCCAGGGCCATTCCGGGGTGCGGCCGGCGCTGGTGGAGGCGGTGGCGCGGATGATCAACCGGGGCATCGTGCCGCTGGTGCCGGTGCGCGGCTCGGTGGGCGCCAGCGGCGATCTCTGCCCTCTGGCCCACCTCTTCGCCGTGCTCCTGGGGGAGGGACGCTACTACCGGGTCGAGGCCCCCGGCGACCTCCACGGATGGCCTCGGGAGCCCCGTTCCGCCGCCGAGAATTTGGAGGCGGATCTGGGCATGGAGCCGCCGGCTCCCAGCTTCAAGGAAGGTCTGGCGCTGACCAACGGTACGAATTTTTCCACCACCGGTCTGGCCCTGGCGGTTCACGACGGTCTGCAGCTGGCGGCGGCGGCGGATCTCGCCTGCGCCCTCAGCCTGGAGGCGGTGTGTGGCTGTGCCCGCGCCTTGGATCCCCAGGTGCATGCCATCCGCGGCCACCGGGGGCAGCTGGACAGCGCCGCCAATCTGCGCGATCTGCTCACCGGCAGCCGCTTGCTGGACAAGGCCGGGGCGGTGCAGGACACCTACTCCCTGCGCTGTGCGCCGCAGGTCCACGGAGCCAGCCGAGACACCCTGGCCTTTTCCCGCATGATCGTCGAGCAGGAGCTCAACGCGGTCACCGACAACCCCCTTTTCTTTCCTGACGAGGAGGGTAGCGGCCACGCCGAGGAGCCTTGGGACTTCCATTTCCGGGACAATTGGCCGGACCACTACGATGGCTCCCGCCGCGCCTCGTATTCGGCGGGCAACTTCCACGGCCAGCCCATCGCCTTGGCGGCGGATTATCTGGCGGTGGGTTTGGCGGAGCTGGCGAATATCTCCGAGCGTCGCGGCCAGGTGCTGCTGGACGCCCACCACAACCGCAATCTGCCGGCCAATTTGATCCCCCGGCGGGGCGTCAATTCCGGGCTGATGATCGCCCAATATTGCGCCGCCAGCCTGGTGTCGGAGAATAAGGTGCTGGCCCACCCGGCGTCGGTGGACTCCATCCCCACCTCCTCCGGTACCGAGGATCACGTCTCCATGTCGTCCATTGCGGCGCGCAAGCTGCGCACGGTGCTGGGCAATGTCGAGGCGACCCTGGCCATCGAGTTGCTCATCGCCACTCAGGCGCTGGAGTGGCGGGTGGCCATGGGCTATCTGCCGGTTCCCGACGGCACCGCCGGCCATTCGTCGGCGCGCCCCGGAGATTGGGCGGCGGCGGAGGACGAGGCGGAGCGTTTCCGCCAGTGCACCGGTGCCGAGCACCATCCCCGCACCGCGGAAGATCTAGGCCAGGGCACGGCGGCGGCCTACCTCGAAATCCGCCGCTGGGTGCATCCGGTGACGGAAGACCGCCCCCTGGACGGCGACGTCCGCCGCCTGCGCCAGCTCATCGGCAGCGGCGAGCTGCTGGCGGCGGTGACGGAGGCTTTGGGGGAGCCGTTGCGCACGGCGGAAGCGCTGGCGGTGCCGGCGGGGGCGCCAACCCCCCGCTAGTTCATGTCGCCCCTGGTGGGGCGACACACCCTTTCCCCTCAGAAGACAGGTCTTCCCCTGGGAGTGCCGGCATCCTTGCCGGCTCCGGGGCGGGTGGGGGAGGCGTCCTCCCGGAGGGAGGCCGCTATAGAGTAGCGAGGGGTTTGAACCCCTCGCGGGGTGGAGATTTGCGACTTGCGACGGTTGCCCACGAGGGGTTTCAACCCCTCGCGTTCTCGATCCCCGCGCGGGGCTCAAGCGCTCGCTTCGGCGTCCTCTCGCTTCGACTCGGCGATGATCTTCTCCTGCACCAGCCGCGGCATTTCCTCGTAGTGGCTCAGCTCCATGTGGAAGCGGGAGCGGCCTTGAGTCATGGAGCGCAGGGCCTGGGCGTAGTCGAGCATCTCGGCCATGGGCACCACTGCCTTGATCAGCTGCTTGTCCCCCTGGACCTCCATGCCCTGGGGCCGGCCGCGGCGTTGGGAGAGGTCGCCCATGATGTCGCCCATGAACTCCTCTGAGGTGGTGATCTCCACCTGCATCATGGGCTCGATGAGGGTGGCGCCGGCCTTGGCCATGGCGTCCTTGAAGGCCAGCGAGCCGGCGACTTTGAAGGCCATTTCCGACGAATCCACGTCGTGGTACTGGCCGTCCAGCAGGCGCACCCGGAAGTCCACCACGGGATAGCCCGCCAGGTAGCCGCGGTGGCGGCTCTCCTGGATGCCTTTCTCCACCGCCGGGCGGTAGCCCTGAGGAATGGAGCCACCGAAGATCTCGTCCTTGAATTCGAATTCCTCGCCCCGGGGTAGGGGCTCGAGACGGATCTTGCAGTCGGCGAACTGGCCCCGGCCGCCGCTCTGCTTCTTGTGCCGTCCGTGGCCGTCGGCGCCGCGGCGGATGGTCTCGCGGTACGGGACCTTGGGCGGGTGCAGCACCACGTCGACGTTGAACCGGCTCTTGAGCTTGGCGACGGCGATCTCCACGTGCAGCTGACCGGTACCGGAGAGGAGGTACTCGGCGGTCTCCGGATCGCGGCCGCTCTGCAGTCGCACATCCTCTTCCATCAGCCGCTGCAGGGCCTCGCCGATCTTCTCCTCGTCGCCCTTGGACTTGGGCTCCACGGCGTAGGAGATGGCGGGCTCGCGCACCGGAATCCAGGCCAGCTTCACCGGCCGGTCCTTCGATCCCAAGGTGTCGCCGGTATGGGTGTGCTTGAGCTTGGCGACGCCGCCGATGTCACCGGCTACCAGCTTCTTGGTCGCCGTTCCCTGCTTGCCCTGGAGGGTGAACAAACCGGCGATCTTCTCCGATGCCTCGTGTTGGACGCTCCACACGGAGGAGTCCGCCTCCAGCGTGCCGCTGACCACCCGTAGGATGCTCACCTTGCCGGTGAAGGGGTCGCTGAGGGTCTTGAACACCAGCGCCGCGAGGGGCTCGTCGGGAGAGGTGCTGACCTCCACGTCGTCGCCGCCGACGTTGGTGGCGGGGAAGCTCTGCCGCTGGTCCGGCGACGGCGCCAGGTCCACCAGCACGTCCAGCAACGAGGAGATGCCGATGCCGTGGAGGCCGCAGCTCATGGTCATGGGGAAGATCTTGCGATCGAGGATGGCCTTGGGCAGCCCCGCCTCCAGGTCTTCCTGGCTCAGGGTGTCGTTCTCGAAGAAATGCTCCAGCAGCTCCTCGTCGGTTTCCGCCACCGCCTCGATGAGCTCATTGCGCCATTTGTCCACCCGCGGCTGGAGGTCCTCCGGAATGGGGATCTCCTTGCCCTTGCCGTCACCGTCCTTGGCGAATTCGTAGGCCTTGAGATGCACCAGGTCGACGATGCCGTGGAATTCGTGATCCTCGCCGATGGGCAGCTGAATCGGCAGCACGCCGCGGCCGCAGAGCTTCTCCAGGTCGTGGAGCACCCGCGCCAGGTCGGTGTTTTCGCGGTCGAGCTTGGTGAGGTGAAAGATCACCGGGGAGTCGAGGTCCGAGGCGTACTTCCACGACCGCTCGGTGGTCACCTCGACGCCGGAGACGGCGCTGACGCAGAGCAGAGTGGCGTCGGTGGCGCGGATGGCGGCGCGGGCTTCGGAGAAGAAGATGCCGTAGCCGGGGCAGTCGATGAGGTTGACTTTGTGTTTGCGCCAGGGAACGAAGCACGGGGCGAGGCCGATGGAGATGCCGCGGTTGACCTCTTCCGGATCGAAGTCGGTGATGGTGTTGCCGTCCTCGACCTTGTTCAGTCGGTTGCTGACCCCGCCGGTGTACAACAGAGCGCTGACCAAGGTGGTCTTGCCCGTATCGTTGTGTCCAGCGACAGCCAGGTTGCGTATTTCCGCGGGGCGATCGACCTGCATAGATGCGTGCCTCCTTGCGTGCCGGTTTTTGTGGGGCCTGAAATATAGCATAGCGGCGGAGCCTGGAGACCCGCTGGCCAGGGTGTTCGCGGTGAGAGCGCCTAGAACCCATTCCACGTTTGACCTGGGTTGGGACCGAGACCTAGAATGAGAGGCTCTTAGAGACTCGAAGAAAGAAGGATGATGAAGCCCCCTGCGTGCCGACACTGCCCCCAGCGGCTTTCGCTCCGGCTCCTTGAGGGGCTCGGCTGATGGCACATCGCATCCCCAGCAAATTGGGGCGTTACGAAGTGATGGAGGAGCTGGGCAAGGGCTCCATGGGCGTGGTGTACCTCGCCCGGGATCCGCTCATTGGCCGGCTCGTGGCGCTCAAGACCTTCCTGGCACCAGCAATATCTCCGTTTCCTGCGCGCTCAACGCCTGTACGCTGGCGAAACCACGCCATTGTTCGCCTCCCAGGCGGTGAATCACCCAGTGGGGCTGATGCGCCCATTGGCTTTGCA
>JAXHTF010000276.1 GCA_034211275.1 Acidobacteriota bacterium | reverse complement strand
GAAGCCGAAGGCCAGTGCCGCGAAGAAGAAGCCCGCCAAGAAGAGCTCTGACAAGGCTGATGAGAAGGAATCCGCCAAGAAAGAGCCCGCCAAGAAGAGCGCCGCCAAGAAGTCGAAGAAGGCAGCGCCGGAGGCTTCAGAGGTCGACGAGGACGACGCCGAGGGCTGAGCCCCCGTATGATGAAGAGGTGCCCCGGGGCGATTCAGCGCTCGTCGTCGGGCACCCTCGCGGACAGGCTTGGCGAATCGTTTCGTGAACGGGCTCGTGAACAAGCAGTCCCGAGAGTTGATTGAATGAGGCCGGTGTCGGAGCGGCGCCGACGCGCGCCGGAGACTCCACCGGTACACCGATAAGGAGATTCGAACATGCTGGTGCCCATGGTGGTCGAGCAGACCAATCGCGGAGAGCGCTCGTACGACATCTATTCGCGGCTGCTCAAGGACAACATCGTTTTTCTCGGACGCCCCATCGACGACGATGTGGCGAGCCTGATCATCGCTCAGATGCTTTTCCTGGAGGCCGAAAACCCGGAGCGGGACATCGCCCTCTACATCAACTCTCCCGGTGGCTCCATCAGTGCGGGGCTGGCGGTCTACGACACCATGCAGTACATCAAGCCCAGCGTCGCCACCTATTGTGTCGGCCAGGCCGCGTCCATGGCGGCGGTGCTGTTGGCGTCGGGGGAGAAGGGCAAGCGCACCGTGCTGCCCAATAGCCGAGTGCTGATCCACCAGCCCTGGATTCAGGGCATCGGCGGTCAGCAGACCGACATCGAGATTCACGCCAAGGACATGTTGGCGATGCGCGCCAAGCTCGACGAGCTGCTGGCCTTCCACACCGGTAAGACGGTGGAGGAAATCCACCACGACACCGAGCGCGATAAGATTTTGAGTGCGGAAGAGGCCGTCGAATATGGCTTGGTGGATCAAATCATGTCGCGCAAAAAGGCGGATTGAGCACCTCTTTGTATGAGGGGACTCCATCAACGCCGTCCGGGGGATCACCCGGAACCGGATCCGTAGGGTCCAGGAATAGTCTCGGGACGGGGTTCTGTTCCTAGTAGCGAGGTTGACGTAGGTCGGAGCCAAACCTACGATAGCTTCAGCCCGTACCCAAATGCCCCGGCAGTCAACTGCCACGGAGGAGAGATGCCCAAGAAAGACAACAATGATGAGGTTCTGAGGTGCTCGTTCTGCAATAAGAGCCAGCGCGAGGTCAAGAAGCTCATCGCGGGCCCCACCGTCTTCATCTGCGACGAGTGCGTCGACATCTGTCTCGACATCATTGCCGAGGACCGGATGCTCGAGCAGCAGCAGGACACCGCCCTGCCCAAGCCGATGGAGATCAAGGCCCTGCTGGACGAATACGTCATCGGGCAGGAGCAGGCGAAGAAGAAGCTCGCGGTAGCGGTCTACAACCACTACAAGCGCATCGACTACGCCGAGCGGGCGCATGGCGAGATCGAGCTGCAGAAATCCAACATCCTGCTCATCGGTCCTACCGGTACGGGCAAGACCCTGCTGGCCCAGACCCTGGCCAAGCTGCTCTCGGTGCCCTTCACCATCGCCGACGCCACCACCCTCACCGAGGCGGGCTATGTCGGCGAGGACGTCGAGAACATCATCCTCAAGCTCTACCAGGCGTCCGGCAACGACAAAGAGAAGACCCAGCGGGGCATCGTCTACATCGACGAGGTGGACAAGATCTGCCGCAAGGGGGACAACCCCTCCATAACCCGCGACGTCTCCGGCGAGGGCGTGCAGCAGGCGCTGCTCAAGATCCTCGAGGGCACCCAGTGCAACGTGCCGCCCCAGGGCGGCCGCAAGCACCCGCACCAGGAGTTCCTGCAGATCGACACCACCAATATCCTCTTCCTCTGCGGCGGCGCTTTCGTCGGCCTCGAGGAGCTCATCGGCCAGCGGCTCAACGAGAAGAGCCTGGGCTTCGGTGCCGAGGTGCGCAGTCGCAAAGAGGTCTCCAGCGTCGAGATGCTCAAGCACGCGCTGCCGGAGGACCTGATCAAGTACGGGTTGATCCCTGAGTTCGTCGGCCGCCTGCCGGTGGTGGCGACCCTGGAGAACCTGGACGAAGAAGCTCTCGTGCGCATCCTCACCGAGCCTAAGAACAGCCTGGTGCGCCAGTACCAGACCATCTTCGAGTTCGAGGGTGTGGAGCTGAGCTTCACCGACGGGGCGGTGCAGGCCATCGCCAAGGAATCCCTCAAACGCGGCGTAGGCGCCCGCGGCCTACGAATCATTCTCGAAGACCTGATGCTCGACCTGATGTACACCATCCCCTCGGAGGAGGGCATCACCCAGTTGAAGGTCGACGAGACCGTGGTGGAGAGCCGCATCCACCCCATCGAGCTATACAAGAAAGCGGGCTGAGGAGCGAAGCCAACATGGGATCTACTTACATAAGTTCACAGCGCGAAACTCTGCCCCTGGTCCCCCTGCGGGACATGGTGGTCTTCCCCCACATGATGGCGCCGTTCATCGTCGGGCGGGAGAGCTCCGTTCGGGCTCTGGAGCGGACCCTCGCGTCGCCGCGCAAGCGCATCTTCCTGGTAGCTCAAAAAGATCCCAAGGTCGACGAGCCCGGGGGCGAGGACACCTACGAGATCGGTGTCGTGGCGACGGTGATCCAGAACCTGCGGCTGCCCAACGGCAACGTCAAGGTGATGGTGGAAGGGGTCAAGCGCGGCAAAGTGCTGGAGATCCGCGAGGATGAAGGCGCCCTCACCGCCGAGGTCGAGACCTACACCGTCGACTACCCCGCCAGCGAAGAGCTGAAGCGCTACATGAACAAGGTCCTGGGCACCTTCGAGCAATACGCCAAGATGTCCCACCACCTGGCCTTCGAAGGCCTGATGTCGACCCTCAAGGTGGACGACCCGGACCGCTTCGCCGACACCCTGGCGGCCCACCTGGTGGTCACCACCGCCGAGAAGCAGACCCTCCTGGAGCTGGTCAACCCCTACGAGCGCCTGCAGGTGCTCCACGACCTGTTGGATGTGGAAGTCGAGAAGATCAACATCGACAAGCGCATCAACATCAAGGTCAAGAAGCAGATGGAGCGGGCCCAGAAGGAGTACTACCTCAACGAGAAGATCAAGGCCATCCACCAGGAGCTGGGGCGCAAGGACGAGCGCGGCGACGAGATGGCCGAGCTGAAGGAAAAGATCGAGAAGGCGGGCCTGCCCAAGGACGCCAAAGAGAAGGCGGAGCAAGAGCTCAAGCGCCTCGAGGCCATGCCGCCGGTGTCGGCGGAGGCGACGGTGTCGCGCAACTACATCGACTGGCTCGTCTCGGTGCCATGGAAGAAGCGCAGCCGCGAGCAGAAGGATCTCGACAAGGCCGAGGAAGTGCTCAATTCCGACCACTTCGGTCTCGACAAGATCAAGGAGCGCATCCTCGAGTTCCTCGCCGTCCGCCGACTGGTGGGGCAGCAGACCAAGAGTTCCATCATCTGCTTCGTCGGCCCTCCGGGCGTCGGCAAATCGTCTCTGGCCAAGTCCATCGCCCGCGCCACCGGACGCAAATTCGTCCGCCTATCCCTGGGCGGCGTGCGCGACGAGGCGGAGGTTCGCGGTCATCGCCGCACCTACATCGGCGCCTTCCCGGGCCAGATCATCCAGATGATGAAGAAGGCCGGCACGGTCAATCCGGTCTTCCTGCTGGACGAGATCGACAAGATGTCCACCGACTTCCGGGGCGACCCCTCGTCGGCGCTGCTGGAGGTCCTCGACCCGGAGCAGAATGACGCCTTCGTGGATCATTACCTGGATGTCGAATACGACCTCTCCAAGGTCATGTTCATCGCCACCGCCAACGTCGTTCACACCATTCCGGCGCCCCTGCGGGACCGCATGGAGGTGATTCAGCTCTCCGGCTACACCCTGACCGAGAAGCTGCAGATCGCCCAGCGCTTCCTGGTGGAGAAGCAGCTCTCCGACCACGGCCTGGACACCGAGAAGGTGGACTTCGACGACGAGGCCATCCGCAGCCTGGTGGAGAAGTACACCCGCGAGGCCGGCGTGCGCAACCTGGAGCGCGAGATCGCCTCCATCTGCCGCAAGATCGCCCGCCGGGTGGTCAAGGAGGGCGAGGGCTTCCACGTCACCGTCGAGCCGGACATGCTCACCGACTATCTGGGCAAGCAGAAGTTCCGCCCCTGGCGCCTCACCGAAACGCCGGAGGTGGGCGTCTCCACCGGCCTCGCCTGGACCGAGACCGGCGGCGAGCTGCTGGAGACCGAGGTCGGCCTGATGAAGGGCAAGGGCAAGCTCACCCTCACCGGCAAGCTCGGCGAGGTGATGCAGGAATCCGCCCGCGCTGCCGTCTCCTATCTGCGCAGCCGCTCGGATCTGCTGGGCATCGACCCGGACTTTTCCGAGACCAACGATTTGCACATCCACGTCCCCGAGGGAGCCATCCCCAAGGACGGTCCGTCCGCCGGCATCACCATGGCCACCGCCCTGGTTTCCGCCCTCACTCAGGTGCCGGTGCGCAAGGATGTCGCCATGACCGGAGAGATCACTCTCCGGGGCAAGGTCTTGCCTGTTGGCGGAATCAAGGATAAAGTATTAGCAGCCCACCGGGCCGGAATCTCCGAAGTCATCCTGCCAAAGGAAAATGAGAAGGATGTCGACGACATTCCGGTCGAAGTACGGGACGTCCTGGAATTTCATCTTGTAGAATCTATGGACGAGGTCCTGCGGATCGCCCTCGACGCCGAGGTGCCCGCGCTGGCTACCAAAGCCGAGGGTGGCTATGATGAAGCTTCCCCCGAGCCTCCCGTAGGATCCGATTCTCTGGCTCATTAAGGTTCGGAGCTCACCGGGTTTCCCCGGTATCGGCTCCGGTACGATCCGGTTCAGAACCTGGAGCTCCACACCCGAATTCTCAGAGCTTTTGAAGAGATCGCTGCCCGCCTCGAGGGTTTCTGGAACATAGTTTGCAGTTTCTCCCCGTTGCAAGGGCTTCGATGCAAGTTCGCAAAGCGAGCTTCAGTTCCTCGACTCGCCGCCATAGCTCGCTACGGTAGCTGATTCGGGACCTCTCGGTCCTCGATCTACTTCCGATGGCCGTGCTGAAGGGAAGATCGGTTCCCCTCGGATGAGGCCATACCAGCCATGATCGGCGAGATTGGACTGCGAAGACGTTGAAAGTAAATTCCGCGGAGTTTGTCCGCTCGGCTCCGTCAGACCGCGAGCTTCTACGCGACGACCGCCCTCAGGTGGCCTTCGTGGGACGCTCCAACGTCGGCAAGTCGAGCCTGCTCAACCGTTTGCTCGGACGCAAGGGGTTGGCGCGGACCAGCTCCACTCCCGGCCGGACCCGGATGGTCAATTACTTCCTGGTCAACGACCGGTTCTATTTCGTAGATCTGCCCGGCTATGGTTATGCCAAAGCCGGCATGAAGGATCGCCAGGCGTGGGCGGTGTTGGTCGATGACTACTGCCGTGACGCGTTTCCCGGTGCTCTGGTCGTGTTGCTCGTCGATGCAAAGGTGGGCGCCACGACTCTGGATCAGGAAGCCTGGCGTTATTTGCGCGGCTACGACGCCGATATCGTCGTCGCCGCGACCAAAACCGACCGTCTCTCCCGCAACCGCCGTCAGGCTTCCATGAACGGAATCCGGCGAGCTCTTCAGGCGGGGGAGGAGATTCCAGTCATTCCGGTTTCGGCACGTTCCGGCGATGGCATGAAAGAGCTTTGGGGAGTCATCGACACCCATCTGCGGTCACAGAAGGAACGGACGGCGTAAATGAGGAAGAAAATGCCAAGAGCCGCACAACGTAAGTCGAAGAAAGACAATTCCGACGCCCTGGACATCCGGGCCCTCAAGGAGATGAGTATCTCTGAGCTCACCGAGGTCGCCAAGGAGCTGGGGGTAGAAGGCGCCGCCGGGATGCGCAAGCAGGAGCTGATCTTCAAGATTCTCCAGGCGCAGACCGAAAAGAGCGGGCTGATCTTCGCCGAGGGGGTGTTGGAGTGTCTGCCGGACGGCTTCGGCTTCCTCCGCGCGCCGGAGTACAACTACCTGCCGGGCCCGGACGACATCTACGTCAGCCCGAGCCAGATTCGGCGCTTCGACCTGCGCACCGGTGACACGGTCTCCGGCCAGGTACGCCAGCCGAAGGAGGGGGAGCGCTACTTCGCCCTGATCAAGGTCGAGGCGGTGAATTTCGAGCACCCCGAGGTGTCGCGCAACAAGATCTTCTTCGACAACCTCACTCCCCTCTATCCCCTGGATCGCCTCAAGCTCGAGGTCTCCGGCGACATGTCCTCCCGGGTGATGGATCTCACCACCCCCATGGGCAAGGGCCAGCGCGCTCTCATCGTGGCGCCGCCGCGTACCGGTAAGACCATGCTGCTCCAATCCCTGGCCCACTCGGTGGCCAAGAACCACCCGGAGGTGGTGCTCATCGTGCTGCTCATCGACGAGCGCCCCGAGGAGGTCACGGACATGCAGCGCTCGGTGCAGGGCGAGGTGGTTTCCTCCACCTTCGACGAGCCCGCCACTCGCCACGTGCAGGTCGCCGAGATGGTGATCGAGAAGGCCAAGCGGCTAGTGGAGCACAAGAAGGACGTGGTCATCCTCCTCGACTCCATCACCCGACTGGCCCGCGCTTACAACACCGTTCAGCCGCCTTCCGGCAAGGTGCTCTCCGGCGGTATCGACGCCAACGCCCTGCACCGTCCCAAGCGCTTCTTCGGCGCC
>JAXHTF010000275.1 GCA_034211275.1 Acidobacteriota bacterium | reverse complement strand
CCGCACCGACCACCCCGGAGTCTCTCTCCCGACCTTTCTCCGCGAGCGCTATCCGGAGGAGATGACCATCGCCCTGCAGCACCAATTCTGGGGCTTGATGGTGGACGAGGAAGCTTTTTCCGTCACCCTCGCCTTCGAGGGCTCCCGGCATAGCGTCACCGTTCCCTTCGAAGCCGTCGTCGCCTTCGCCGACCCCGTCGCCGAGTTCACCCTCCAGCTCAAGCCGATCCTGCCGGCGGAGGAAGAACCACTGGCGGCGCAGGAAGCAGAGCCCGAGGACGCCGCGGGCGAGGATGCTGCGGAAGGGGACGGCGGCGAGGGCGAGGGCGCCCGGGTGGTGGATTTCGAAGCCTTCCGCAAGCGCTAGGAGCCTGCTGAAAAACTCAGCCGCTAGCGAGAGCGAGAATTTTTCGAGCAGAATCGAGGCGGAGAACCGCAGACGATTCGGGAATCGTCGAGGTTCGACAACGAAGATTCGGCCGAAAAGAGCCGGTCGTAGCGCGGCGCGAGTTTTTCAGCAGGCTCCTAGAGCCCGCTGGCTTGTTTCAGCCGGCTCCCAGTCCGTCTATCCAATCCTTGTATCCAGCCCTCGGTACCTAGTCCTCGTACATCGATTCGATCTCGGCGCTGTAATGCTCATAGATCACCCGGCGCTTGAGCTTGAGGGAGGGCGTCAGCTCGCCGGCGTCGACGGTGAAGGGCTGAGGCAAGACGCGGAATTTGCGCACGCTCTCCACCCGCGCCACCCGCTGGTTGACCCGCTCGATGGCCCGCTCCACTTCCTCTAGCACCCGCGAATCCTCGTGCAGCGCTCCCGCCTCGCCATCCGGGACCACCTCCTGGGCCGCCTCCTGATCGAGCACGACGAGCGCGCTCAGGAATTTGCGCCCGTCGCCGATGATCACCGCCTCGGCGATGATCGGCTGGTCCTTGAGCAGGGCCTCTAGATTGTTGGGGGCGATGTTCTTGCCGCCGGAGGTGATGAGAATCTCCTTCTTGCGCCCGACGATGCTCAGGAAGCCGTCGTCGTCGAAGGCGCCCAGGTCCCCGGAGCACAGCCAGCCGTCCACCAGCGTCTCCGCCGTCGCTTCCGGATCCTTGAAATAGCCCAGGAAGACGTTGGGCCCCCGCAGTAGCACCTCGCCGTCGTCGGCGATGCGAACCTCCGCTCCCGGAAGCGGCGGTCCGACGGTGCCCAGTCGGGCCCGGCCGGGGCAGTTGAAGGTGGTGGGGCCACAGCCTTCGGATTGGCCGTAGACCTCGTAGAGGATGATGTCCAACGAAGCGAAGAACTCCAGCACGTCGCGGGAGATGGGCGCGGCGCCGGAGGAGCACACCCGCGCCCGCCCCAGGCCCATGAGGGGCTTGACCTTCGAGAACACCAGCTTGGTGGCGAGGCGGTATTGGAGGCCTAGCCAACCCGTCGGCTCCTCGCCGCGACAGCGCAGCTCCGAGACCTTGCGACCGACCCCCATGGCCCACTTCATCAGCTTCGCCTTGGCACCGGTAGCCTGGCGTAGCTTGCCGCTGACTACCGCGTGCATGCGCTCCCACACCCGCGGCACGCCGAAGACCATGGTGGGCTGGACGTCCCGTAGGTTCTCCGCCACCTTCTCCATGCTCTCGGCGAAGTAGATGCTGTAGCCGGCGGTGAGCGCCGCGTGGATGGTGAACATCTGCTCTGCGATATGGGACAAGGGCAGGTACGAGACGGCGCTGTCCTCGGGCCCCAGGCCGAAAAGCTCGCTCACCGCCACGGAGGCGGTCCAGGCCAGGTTGCCGTGGGAGAGCATCACCGCCTTGGGGGGGCCGGTAGTCCCGGAGGTGTAGATCAAAGAGCCCACATCGTCCAGGGTCAAGCCCTCGAGCCGCTGGTCCACCGCTTCCTCCGCCACCCCGTCTCCCAGGGCCAGGAAGTCCTTCCACCCCATGGCCAGCGGGTCGTCGGGCACCTCCGCCCCTTCCATCAACACCACCCGCTCGAGCTTGGGCATGGAGTCCCGCTCCGCCACCACCTTGGCCCATTGCTCCAGATCCTCGATCAGCAGGAAGCGCGCCTCGGCGTGGTCGACGATGTAGCTCAGCTCCTCCGCCGAATTGGTAGTGTAGACCCCCGCCGGAACGCCCCCAGCGAGGGTGGCGCCGAGGGCGAAGATCACCCACTCGGGACGATTGAAGCCGATGATGCAAGCGGCGTGACCGGGCTCGAAGCCCTCCGCCATCAGCGCCCGCGCCGTCTGCCGTACCTGGGCCGCATACCGCTCCCAGGAGGTCGGCTCCCACCGCCCCTCTCGCTGGACGAAATAAGCCGCATCCTCTCCCCGCACTTCCGCCTGTCGCAACAGCCGCGCAACCGTCGTATCCGCCGGCATGAGCACCTCCTGAATGTGAGCCCTAATCGAGTTGGGCTTATGGTAGCCCGGAGGTGAGGCGAGGCCCAAGAACCTTCGATGTATGGCCGGCAGACCGCGCCGAGAGCTTGAGTTCGTCGGCCCTGGGGGGAGGGGAGAAAACCGTTGACCCGAGGGCGACCCCACGCTATGTTCCTACAGGAGGTGCCCATGCACTGCGTGAACGTTCGGCAGCTAAAGAATAACCCGTCCGAGGCCCTGCGAGAGGCGGTAGAGGGACCGGTGCTGGTGCTCAAGGGAGATCTCCCCGAGGCCGTGCTCCTACACCTCGAAACCGGCGACTCGGCGGAGGATATGGACCTGCGGCTGGCCCTGGCGGTCGCCCTGTTCAAGAGCGAAGCCTTGTCCCTCGGCCGCGGCGCGCGGATCGCCGGGCTGCCGGTGGACGACTTCGTGCGTCACCTTTCCCGGCTGGGCGTCTCCGTGGTTGAGGGAGATGAGGAACAGGCTCGGTCTGACCTCGAGACCCTCGAAGGTTGGCTCGCCTGACTCCTCCCCGCCCAAAGCACTCCGCTCCCCGGCGTCTCATCCTCTCCGACACCAGCCCGCTCCTGGGCCTCTCCCGGGTCGACGGAATCCCATGGCTCGCGGACCTCTTCGGTGAGGTCTGGATCACCACCGAGGTCTCGCAGGAGCTCCTGGCCACCAGCGCCATCGAGCAGCCGATTCGCCAGGCCCTCGATGCCGGCTGGCTCCAGCTCCTCGACCCCCCCAACGATCTCCCCCCTTGCCCGCCCCATCTGGGCCCCGGCGAGTGGAGCACGATCCAAGGCGCGTTGGCTCACGACGGCCCCTGCCTGCTCTTGATGGACGACCGCACTGCACGCCGCGAGGCGCAAAGCATGGGCCTCGCGGTCACCGGCACCGCGGCGGTCATCGGCATGGCCCAGAAGCGGGGAGTGATCCCGTCTGCCCGCGACGTCTTCGAGCAGCTCCTGCAATCCGACTTCCGCATCGCCCCGAAGATTCTGCGGGAGATTCTCCTGGAGCTGGAAGAAAAATGAGGAAGATCCTTTCCCGCCTCACCGTCCCACACAATCGACTCCCCTAGCCGATCGCCTCTCGGGCTGTTAAGCTATCGGCTTTGCTGTACGGCTGTTCTTGCCGTGCTCACGAAGAAATTATGTCGCTAACGCGAGCACTACAGGATGAGTTCCCCCCGGAAGTCCGGGAGCGGGGACGCGAATACTTCCAGACCAAACGGGTGCGCCTGGTGGTCAGCCGGCCGGCGTTGTTGGTGGCGGAGGTCCAGGGAGGCGATAGCTACAAGGTCTATCTGACCCCCGACGGCTACCGCGAATACGGCGCCCACTGCTCGTGCACCGCGTTCTCCCGCTACGACAGCTGCAAGCATCTGTGGGCGGCGCTGCTGGAGGCGGACTCCCGGCGCTTCTCTTGGCTGGCGGAAGCCAAGGCCGGCTACCTGGTGCCGATGGAGGTCTCCGACTTCCTCGACGACCAGGAGCAAAAAGGGCCGGCGTCGAGCTGGCGGGCGCGGGTCAGCGAAGTGCGCGCCACCATGCGCGAGAGTCTGGGCTCGGACACCACGGTGGCGGACTTCGAGGTGCTCTACATCCTCGATGTGGACGACGCCCTGGAGCACGGCTCGCCGGTCATCGAGCTGTGCTCCCGGCGCCGCCGCGCCAACGGTGATTGGGGCACCCTGCGGGCTTTCCGACCGGCGCCGGAAGAGCTCCAACGACTTCCCGAAGCCGTCGACCGGCAGATTATCGGTGCCCTCCACGGCGCCCGGCCGGAGAGCGAGCGCAACCTCTACAGCTTCACCTCCGCCGACGAGGTCACCAACCGCTACGTCATGGACGGCGCCAACGCCGGCCTGCTGGTGCCGCTGCTGTGCAGCACCGAGCGCTTCTTCCTGCGCCGGTCCGGCGCCCTCGAAAGTAGCCCCCTGCGCTGGCACGACGGCGATCCCTGGGTTCTCGGGCTGAAGGTGGAGGAGACCGAGACCCACACCGAGGTGCGCGGTTTCCTGCAGCGGGGGGAAGAGCGCATGCGCCTCGAGGAGCCGGACGTGCTGCTGATGTACGGCCAGCTCTTCGCCAGCGACCAGGCGGCTCCCTTCGATCCCCGGGGGGCCTTCGCCTGGGTCAACTTGCTGCGCGAGAACGATCTGCTCAAAGCCGACGCCAGCGAGCGGGACGCGGTGGTGGAAAGCATCCTTGACCTACCCGCCCAGCCGCTGCTGGAGCTGCCCAAACCCTGGACCGTGGGCACCGCTCCCAAACCCCGGCCGCGGCTGGAGGTGGAGCGCATCGGCCGCAACGGCAGCGACCGCCGGCGCATCGGCTGCCGGCTGCGCTTCGACTATCGGGGAGCGCTGGTGGACTCCGGCGAGCCGCGGCAGGTCCTGCGCCGCCCCGACAGCCACAACCTGTTCAACCGCAACCTGGAAGCGGAGGCCGAGTACTTCGCCCGCCTCATCGAGCTTGGCGCCCGCCGGGCACCGGCCCTGGATCGGGAGTATTCCGCCTACCTGGTGCCCAGCCGCTTCTCCGACCTGGTGCGTCTGCTGGTGGGAGAGGGCTGGATGGTGCGCGCCGACGGCCGCGCCTACCACCGCGCCGGGCCCATTCGCATGACCGTTTCCTCCGGCGTCGACTGGTTCGACGTCCACGGCGAGGTTTCCTTCGACGGCCAATCCCTGTCGCTGCCGGAGCTGCTGGCCGCGGCGCGCTCGGGCTCCGGCACGGTGCGGCTGGGGGATGGCTCCGTGGGCCTGCTGCCGGAACAATGGCTGGAGCGCTCCGGCCTCCTCGCCGCCTTCGCTCAGCACCAGGGTGAGAATCTGCGCTTCGCCCACTCCCAGGGCTTCCTCCTCGACGCCCTGCTGGCGGCGGCGGAAGAAGAAGCCCAGGTGGACGAGGGCTTCAAAGACTTCCGCCGGCGCCTCGAAGGCTTCGAGGGCGTCCAGCCCATGCACGAGCCGGAGACCTTCGAAGGCACCCTGCGGGAATACCAGCGCCATGCCCTCGGCTGGTTCCGCTTCCTGCGCCAATTCCACCTCGGCGGCTGCCTGGCGGACGATATGGGTCTGGGCAAGACGGTGCAGGTGCTGGCTCTTCTCGAGCACCAGCGCCTGGATCCGTCGGACGAGACCCGCACCTCGCTGGTGGTGGTGCCGCGCTCGCTGGTGTTCAACTGGCTACGGGAGGCGGAGCACTTCGCCCCGGGCCTGACCTGTCTCGACTACACCGGGCCCCAGCGCAAGGAGAACCTCCAGCGCATCCCCGAGGTCGACCTGGTGATCACCACCTACGGCATCCTGCGCCGGGACATCCTCGAGCTCAAAAAGATCGGCTTCCACTACGTGGTGCTGGACGAAGCGCAGGCGATCAAGAACGCCTCCAGCCAGGCGGCGAAGGCGGCTCGGTTGCTGACGGCGGAGCATCGCCTGGCGCTCAGCGGCACCCCCATCGAGAACCACCTGGGAGAGCTGTGGTCGCTCTTCGAGTTCCTCAACCCGGGCATGCTGGGCAAGAGCAGCACCTTCCGCAAACTGGTCAGCCAGAGCAACGGGGGCAGCCTGGCGGAGGACGGCCGGGAGCTGCTGGCGCGGGCGGTGCGGCCGTTCATCCTGCGGCGCACCAAGGAGCAGGTGATCCGCGATCTGCCCAACAAGGTCGAGCAAACCCTCTTCTGCGAGATGGAACCGCGCCAACGCCGGCTGTATGAAGAGCTGCGGGGGCACTATCGGTCGACCCTGCTCCAGCGGGTGGCGGAACAGGGCATGGGCGGATCCCAGATGCAGGTGCTGGAGGCGCTCCTACGGCTGCGCCAGGCGTCCTGCCACCCGGGGCTCATCGACAAGGAGCGGGACGAGGAGACCAGCGCCAAGCTCGACGTGCTCCTGCCCAGCCTGTTGGAGATCTGCGACCAGGGCCACCGGGCGCTGGTGTTCTCCCAATTCACCAGCCTGCTGGCCATCGTGCGCAAGCGCCTGGATCAGGCCAAGCTTCCCTACGAGTACCTCGACGGCCAGAGCCGCAACCGCCAGGAGCGGGTGGAGCGCTTCCAGAGCGACGACGGCCCGCCGGTCTTCCTCATCAGCCTCAAGGCCGGGGGCCTGGGCCTCAACCTCACCGCCGCCGACTACGTCTTCATCCTCGACCCGTGGTGGAACCCCGCCGCCGAGGCGCAGGCCATCGACCGCGCCCACCGCATCGGCCAGACCCGCCGGGTCCTCGCCTACCGGTTGATCTGCCGCGACACGGTGGAAGAGAAGATCCTCGAGCTGCAGCGCCAGAAGCGCGACCTGGCGGAGGCCATCGTGCGCACCGACGACGGCATGATGAAGAATCTCAGCCGCGAAGACCTG
>JAXHTF010000274.1 GCA_034211275.1 Acidobacteriota bacterium | reverse complement strand
GTACCCACGCCCGCGATGCCCATGGTCACCCAGAAGAGCCCGGCCTCGCTCAAATAGCGCAGCGCCCAGGGAGCGGAAGCTCGGCCGCTGAGAAAGGCCGCCCAGAAGCAGGCGCCGACGAGCAGCGCCTGGGTCTCGTGGCCCGGGTGGAGCTGCTCCGCCAGGGACACTAGCCAGCCGCTGAAGGTGGTCTCGATCCCGACATAGAAGAACATCATCGCCGCTGCCGGTACCAGCCGCAGCATGCCCTGGAGCATGGAGACGGACGCTGCCGGTGCGGCGTCCTCGCCGTCTGCAGCAGGGGCCGCGTCGTCGGCGGGGCCTCCCCCGGCATATCTTGGTGCCGGGACCACCGCCAGTGCTACCGCCACCGCCAGAGTGGGCAGGCTCATGCCGAGGAGGATCCAAGGCGTCGGCACTCGGCCCAGCAGGGCGGCGAAGATCAGCGGACAGGTGACGGCCCCGATGCCCCACACCAGATTCGCCCGCGCCAGCGCCGCGCCCCGGCGCAAGGTGTAGCGGGCGGCCACCAGCAGGTTGGTGGCGGGGGCTCCGAGCCCCAATCCGAGGCCGATGAGGGCCAGCGCCAGCCACGCCGTGGACCAGCCGCCGAAGGCGAGGAGCAGCAAGCCCGCTCCGGCGGCGGCGTAGCTGACGATGAGGCTCCAGCGCAGATGGAAGGACGAGAACACCGCCCCCACCGAGCTGGCGACGAACTGGGCGACGAAGAGGGAGCCCGCTTGGGCGGCGGTGAGATCCCAGCGCGCCCGCAGCTCCGGCAGCAGAGGCCCGAGGAGCACGGTCCCCACACCCATGAAGAAAAACCCGCCGTAGACCACCGCGAAGAAACGGTTCTCGCCGCGTGGGTCAGCGGTGACGGGCAGCTTCAACGGAGGTCCTCGATTTGGTGAGAGCAGACGAAAGGAGATCGGCAGGGCGGGAGTCTGCCGGCGGCACGAAGCATGGCGCGTAGTCTGCCATAGATCGCTCCCCGTCGCCCTCTTCCTCGGATTGCGCGTTCAGGACCCTGAGGGTCTCTTGCCATGATATCTTTTTCTTAATGCAGGAATGTCGGCATTTCTATTTCCCCGGGCTCGCCGGTTGCTTCACTGTTCCCTTCGCCGGTCGGGCCCTCGAGAGAGGAGTGGACGTCATGAGCTTGTTCCGAGCGATGTGTCTGTGTTTGCTTGCCGGTTTGCTGGTGCTCGCCGGCTCCGGACCGACCGCTGTGGAGGCGGCAGAGGCGGTTCTCGAGCCGGTGTCCATTGAGCAAGACTCGGCTCTCTTCCGAGTCGTCGACGAGACCGCTGCTGCCGGTGAGACCCGCTACCTCTTCGCTCAGCTCGCTGGCAACGGGATGAGTCTGACCCGTGTCTTCTCCTTCTCCGTACGCGCTGGCGTCGACGGGCTCGAAGACGTTTCCATTCTCGAGCTTGACGATCCGCTGGTGGGAGCGGCGACCTCGCGCATCGCCATCGAGGTTGGGCAGGAAGATGTGAGCTGTTCCACCACCTGTGCCAAGGGAACTCTCAGCTGCCCCACGAGCTGCACGAGCTGCTCCGCCTACTCCAACCGCGTCGTCTGCAACGGCACCACCGTCCGCTGCTCTGACTACAACGCGTACGTCAACAACTACCAATATTGCTTTGACTCCCACGCTGCCTGCTGGCAGGGATGCCAAAGCTATTCCTGCAGGCAGGCCTGCAATGCCGAGCTGGATACTTGTCTGGCGCAGGTCCCGGACCCTCTCGACGGAATTTGTTGAATCTCATCCTTGAAGGAGGCCTCCTCGTGAAAAACACCTACCTCAAGAACCTTCTCTTCGCGGCAGCTGCGGTCGTTGCCCTCGCCGCGGTCCTCTTCGGACTCGGAGTCTTCGGCGGTTTCACCGTCGACTCCGCCGACGCCGCTCCGGAGTACGTCGAACGCTACCGCTACTTCTACGACGCCGCCCACACCCAGCCGGCAGGCTTCTGCAGCGTCCAATGCTCCGGTGCTCTGGTCTGCTTTGGCGACGTGACCCAGTACTACGTGTACTCCATGGGCCCATCCTGCTGGTAGCGGCAACGGCCTTCTAATTCAGCTGCTGCGGCAGCGAGGGAACCCGCGGTTTCCTTTGGGGCTCCGCGGGTTTCGTGCATGGGGCAAGAGTCCGCCGGGCTCCGGAATCTTCTCGATGTACCTCGAGCATCGCATCTTGCGCCCCGCTGCCGGAGGCCCCGGCAGACTTTCGTGTCCCGACAATTCGTCAATCCGCACCATAAGAAGTGAAGCGCCTTGTTGGTTTTTTGTCTTGGAGCGTCGGAGATCCCTTCGGTCTTCGGTGCGCACAGTTTCTTAGAAGGAGGAGCCTATGCGCCGGAGCGAGAAGTGCGGTCGGATCTGGAATGGTGGTCGTGGCCGGCGGCTGGGACTTGCGGTGTTGGTGCTGGGCGCCCTCGGGTGGGGCACTACCCAGGCGGTGCTCGCCGGCAAGGAGAATGGCGAGAGCACGCTCCACATGGAACTCCCGGAGTACCTGGCGGCTACTGCCAGCTACAAGATTCCAGCTCCCACCGCGTTGCCGGCGGTGGAGACGGATCTTCTGGAAGCTCGCGCCGAGGTGGCGGCCAAATACGCTCCGGATCCAGCAGCGACCCAGCTCGCCGCTAGGCTCGAGCTCCTACGCTCGATTCTCGATGTTCACCGCGACGCCATGCTCGCCGAGGCCTCCATCATCGGAGTGGGCATTACCCCCATCGCCGCCGGTGGCGATTGGGAGATGGTGGTGATGGTGCCCGAGGGCACGAGCCCCGCCGTCGCCTCCGCTGCCCTGGTGCGCCTGGGGGTCCTCCAGGATCTGGGCGACTTCAACCACCGCTTCGAAATCAGCTCCCCGCCGATTTTTACCGCCGACGAGCGGCCCGGCTCCACCGGCGTTTGGAACGGCGAAGACACCGGCCCCATGCACACCCAATGTGACGTCGGGACCATGGGCTGGCTGGTGCAGTCGAAGCTGCAGGACGAACAAAAGCGCAACGGAGACCGCACGAGCCGTCAATCCGTCGGCTATCTGACCGCCCTCCACACCACTGCGGCAGGGTTCAGCCACAACTGGGAGCGCTTCGACGTCCTGCCGCGGAACATTCAGACCAAGCAACCGTTCTTCAGTGGTTGCAACTTCTTCTCCACGACGGGCCGGGTGCTGCGGGCGGGACCTGCTGCCGTGCCCGAGCCCAAGGACATCACCCAGGACATCACCTTCGTCTCCTTCGACTCGGAGGCTGCCTGCAACCAGGCGTCGACCGATACCGAAGTCCTCGAAGGCTTGCCCACCTGCGATGATTCCAACGCGTCCGACGAGCAATGGCTGATGATGCCTCCGGAGACCAGCGAAGTCTCCGGCCTGCTCACCACCCCGGTCTTCACCTGCGGGGTTGTCTCTGGCTCGATGAACTCTGGCTTTGTCGAGGGCTTGAGCTTCTCGGTGCAATTCGGAGTCAGCGATTGGGACGGCAACTTCCTCTTCAACATCATGATCGAGGATCTTTGGCGCATCGTCAGCCCCGGCTCGGAGTTCAACCAGCCGGGCGATTCCGGCGGGCCGGTGTGGTTCCGCGATCCCGACGCCTTCGGCGGCGAGGGGGCCTTCCGGCCCCTCGGCACCAACGTCGGAAAGGGCACCGGCGCCACCGAAGGCCGCTTCTTCGTCGCTTCACTGCCGGAGAATCTCAACGCCTTCAACGTCGACTTGATCCTCAACAATCCCCGCGATCCGGAGAGCGAGGACTGCTCCTGCGAGTGCACCTGCGAGAGCCTCACCGGCGGCCTGAACAACGAGGACGGCCGCCTGCTCCTCGAAACCGCCCTCGCCGCCGGTCCCGAGGCCATGAAGCGCCTCACCTCCCTCGCTGTCACCCACGAGACTGAGCTCCGCACCCTCGCCGGCTCCTCGCAGGCCGCTACCTACGACGCCCTCTTCGCCAGCAAGATCGCCCCCTTCATCCGCACCGGCTTCAGCCAAGGCGCCCCCACCCTAGACGCCGACGCCGTCAATGCCGCTCGCGAGATCCTCGCCTGGATCTACCACTCCACAACCACCCCCGATCTCAAAGCCGAAGCCTCGCGCTTGTATCGCTTCGTCTCGGTCCATGCCGAAGGCCGGACTGTGGGGGATCTGCTACGGGACTACGTCCGGTATGGGCAGGCGGGGGAGAAGGCTTCCGGTGGCTCCGGACCGCGGGAGGTGGCGCGGGGGCGGTAGGTGGCTTGTGAAAGAAGCAATCCGTTAACTAGCTCGATTGCGAAGGCTCTTCTTGGCCTCTTACTAGCGGTCAAGTAGCACGATCATTGCGACGGCTAGACAATAGGCGGCCATTGCGCCAAAAGCTACAAGGCGGCGAGGTGGTTTCGGGCTCTTCGAGTCAGGGGCCCCTGTATAGCCAAGGGCGTTGAGGAGCACGAAGCGGAGAAATACTAGGAGGACTACCAAGAATGTGAGATAGAAAAGGTAGTCGGCTCGGGTTATCGTGCCAGTTGCTGGTGTTATCTGTGAGAATGCGATGGAATAGGTGATG
The DNA here is from genome assembly GCA_034211275.1 of Acidobacteriota bacterium. Classification (NCBI taxonomy): domain Bacteria; kingdom Pseudomonadati; phylum Acidobacteriota; species Acidobacteriota bacterium. The sequence goes on along the minus strand of JAXHTF010000274.1, from coordinate 2,205 downwards.
ATGCTCAGGAAGACTCCGACATAGATGTCGCCGACACGGCCGAAGCGCAGGTCTCGAATGAGAAGCAAAGAGAGCGCTGCCAGTCCAATAGTGCAAAGTGGGAGGGCGACGGATATCAATGCGTTTTGGGTTTTTCTGGTGGTTATTATTCTTACTGTTAGTGTTTTGAACTTCTTGGGTTCTCTTGTGCTGTCAGGGGTGGCGCCTCTCAAGGCCTGTGAGATTACGTTGTCCACGGTAACGTAGTAGTCTTCGAGTTCCCAGCCGTTGATCTCAAAAGAGTCTCGTCGGCGTTGACCCTTTTCAAAGGCGGCGTAGTCAAAGGCTACTCGTACATCGTCAAAAGGGTTGGCGAGCTCTAGCTCCAGTGTCAGCTCTTGTGTGTCGAGTGGGTAGTCCTCCAGTTTGAAGTCGACGTTGAACTCGCCGGATATTCGCTCAAGGCGGTAGTTTCCAAGGTCGTCTTTGTCGATCTTCGTTCGGCTGTTGATGCTGGAGAGATTCCGGAAGTGGATGTAGCTTCCAATGCTGCTCTCAGCGGCTACTTCTGTCGAGGAAGTGTCCTTTTTATTGTTTTCTTTACTGTCAAGGCCCAGTCTTACCCAGTAGTAGAAGTCGGCCTGAAATACTCCTCTTGATGGGTCAAGTCGCCCGACGTCTAGGAGGTCAATGCCGAAGAATACTGTTGGAATAGTCTTGCGCTCAGAGTTGAGTTGCTGCCATTGTGAGGTCGCGACTCCCTCTTCGTAGCTGACGAACGATACCTCAGGGATTATTCGGCCCTTTGAGTCGAAGTTGTAAAGGTCATAGCGACCGGGGATCGATCCTCTGTTGGCCTGCTTCTGGAAGAATCTGAGGAACAGCTTTCGGTCTATTTCTCCTACTTCAGCGAGTTGTGCCTTCGGCCCTCCCTGCGCTTTGCTGGAACTTCCTGGCATCTCTTGGACCGCAGGAATGCTAGAGGCGGCTATCAGAGCTTCGCGGACTATCTCGACTGTGTCGAGGCAGCGTTTCACATAGAACGAAAAGTTGAATCGATCTGCGAACTCGTCAGGGAATCGCTCTCGGAGCGCTACAGTGTCTCGGAAGACTTTCTTGGACACTGCATCTTCCGGGGCGGTCATCAGGATTAGTCGGTTCCCGTTTTCTGCAGTGAAGTTCTCTGATTTTCCCTCGCGAGCTGCGAAGCTGGGAGCAACGATTGTGACGTCGCTTAGATTTTGGTCTACGAAGTGAATTATTTCTGCGCCCCACTCGTCGTGAACATTGAGCGCCAGGATGGCTGGCCGGGGTGCGTCTCGTAGCCAAGTCTGTAGTCTCTCCGAAAGGTCCTCCTGTTCAATTGCGTTGCGTTTGTCTGTTTTTAGGATCTTCTTCCGGAATAGGGTGTAGTCCTTGGGGTCTATCTTTTCCAGGAATCTGGCTGTCAGCCAGTAGTCTTCCTCTCCGACGAATATCAATGTCTTGGGTTGAAGGACCTTTTTTGTGTAGGCGGAAATGTCGTCGGCGGCGTTATCGGAGTGGCCGATGAATAGAGCATTTCCGCCGAAGTTCTTGGGGCCCTTGTCGGCATTGAGGGAGAGGACCGGCAGGTCTCGGTCTCGAACCAAGTCACTTACTTTTTCGATGTGCTTTGCCCAGGTGTTGTCGATGACAACCACGAATCTCTCGTCAGGTATAATTTGGGTTTCATAAATCCATCGGAGAGTTTCGGGGGCATCGGGCTGCCTGCCCTCATAGGCATCCAAGTAGAAGAACCGAAGGGTGAGGCGGTGGCCAGGGATCTCTTCGTTGAGTTGCTTGATGTAATAGGTGAGGGCTCGTCGATGCATGGCCGCATACTGGTCGCCCTCGGTTCGACCAACAAAGGCTACGAGGTGTTCTTGTTCATCCTCTGGTAGCTGCCAGAGGATCAAGGGGCCAAGGATGAGCGTGGCAATCCCAATGCCAAACCAATGCCTTCGCTGCAAGTGAAAAAAGCGCATAGATCTCCTTTTGCCATCCAGATAGTTAGAGCGCAAAAAGAGACGAGTGGGGGTCATTGGTCTACTGCTGATCTTGCGGGGCCCCAGTCTTGTTGTGGCAGTAGTGACCGGTTTCCGAACGAAGGCTATTGAGTCAGGGTCTCCAGGAAGCCTGAGCCTCGGGTGCGCGGTTCGTGGAGCACGGGGCGGGACCACGGACCTGAAGGCAAGATGTTGCTTC
>JAXHTF010000273.1 GCA_034211275.1 Acidobacteriota bacterium | reverse complement strand
CGGACCGGGAGCCGGTCTCCGGGGCCCGGTCCGGACCGACCACTCTGCCCCGCACCCTGAGGCCGAGCTCGAGCTCGATGCGCAGCTGGCTCCCCCCGGCGATCTCTTCCCACGGAACAAGCACCGTCTTCGACCGGAAATCGGGGTGGTCGACCCGCAGAATGACCTGTCGGGAGTTCTCAACGCTGTCGGACTCGCCCTCCCCCTCGACGGGAAAAGCGAAGAATCCGTCGGGAGCAGTCCGGATCTCCCCGCGGCGAAGCTCGTCCTGCGCGTCGTTCTGGGTCTCCGGGCCGGTGCCGGACCGAAACTCCGCCGGGATCAGCTCGACCCGTGCTTTCTCAATCCCCCGGCCCTTTCCATCCACGACCCAGCCCTCGATCCGCGCCCCCCCTCCGGCAGCCCTCCGCGATGGCTGGAACGGGCCGACCCAGGGCTCGACTTGCAGGACGTGGATCGGCACCTCCGAGTCGCGGACAGGGAAGGCAGCCTGATCGGGCGCAGGCTCCTCGGTAGAGATTCGCTTCGCCCGATAGACCTGATCCCCGGAGGACGAGACCAGTCTCAGCTCGTCGACCCACTTCCGCGGCTCGACCTCTGCCGCCAAGTCAGCCGAAGTCCCCTCGGCGGGCTCGGGAAGAGCCAACCAGAGGATCGTCTCTCCGCCGGTTCCGCTGGGTTGTCCGGCGGGCAGCCCCCGGAGACAAGGAAGCAGCTCCGCCATATTCCGGCCTCGGAGATCCTCCAGTCGCACTGCCGTGGGCCGGCCCGGCTCCAGCTTCACCACCAAAGACTCCTGCCCGTGGGCGCCGGCACCGTCGTGGTGCTCCCAGGTCAGAGTCCTTGGGGCCTTCCCCGGAGCCCGCACCTCGATGGTGGCCCTGTCCCCGACGGCGAGACGGACCTTGCCATCGGCACCGGTGAGGGCCCGCTGGGAATCGGGGCGCCACTCAAGGCGAGCCTCCCCTCCCTCCTCGGCATCGGATCCCGCTGCGGGCCCGGGAACTTCCAGACCGACCGTCGCTCCGGCGAAAGGCTCGCCAGCGGCCTGCACCTCGACGATCAGGGATGTGGAGGGTGCGAGGCGGACCGGTGGCAAGGAGGTTCCTTCATGAGCTGCCCAGGGGTCCAAGATCATCGGCATGCGGCCGGGGCTGCGCACGCTCCAACGAACGACCCCGGAGGCTGCGACGGGGATCCGGAACGAGCCATCCTCGGAAGTCTCGGCGGAGGCCGCCGGGGGCTGTGACGAAGAGTCAGGAGAACAGGGAGAGCTCCCCTCGCGAACCTCCACCGTAGCACCAGCCAGGGCGCTTCCCTCGGCGAGCATGACGGTGCCTCGCACGAGCTCTTGCGCGAAGGTCATCGGCGCCGAGGAGACCCAAGTTCCCAGCACCACCAGCACAGCCAGCGGTGCCCAATCGACCCGTAGCCTTCTGGTCGCAGTCCGGCTTTGCGAGAGGGCTCTCCCAGCTCTCATCGGTCTAGAGCCTCAGCCCTCAAGGAGTCCAAGAACCGACGGGCCGGATGCACCAGGAGTATCCGATGACGTTGCCGAAGCAATGGCACTTGGTGTCGCTGGTACCGTCGACGCAGAAGACCGTCACACAGACATCCACCGTGTTCATACCCGGCGGATAAGTATGCGAGCCGATGGGGCTGGTGGTGGTCTCGAACTGGGGAGGATAGGTGTTGTCGCCGTAGTCCCAGAAGAATTCATCGATACTCGAGCTGCCGCAGGAAGTCGGCGAAGCCGTTGGGCGCCGGGTATCGAAGACACAGTTATTGGGGAAGCTGGACGAGCACCAACCCTCGAAATTGGCCGTAGTTGCCGAAGCTACCAGCGCCGGAGCGATGAGAAATACCAGGGCGAGACCGAATACGATGAGCTTTCGATTCATGACGAGGCTCCTTTCAACACAGGTCCGTGAATGGCGTCGGAGCTTCGCGAAGCCCTTACCACTCTTTAGTGATTGTTGATTAAAGAATATCATTCCTGCATGAATATTCAAGTCTCGGCCCTCGCCCTGTCGTCATAAGCTGGCCCCGAGCTCCAGATTGCTCCTGGTTCCCGACGGACCGGGGAAGGCTCTGCAGAGCTCTTCCGCCCCTGCCCGTGTCGAGACGAGAATGAGTCCCGGAAAGGCGGCGAGAACAGCCCATCCCCCGTTGCAGTACACTCGCTGTCGCCGTTCTTCGGGCCGCGCCCCGAAACCGGTGTTACCGTCCCGAGAAGCTCATGAATCCCGCCCTCCCCCAATCCGCCGAGGCTCGTCTCGACGAGCTCTACGATCAGTGGTTCGAGGACGACGGCAGTCGCTTTTGCGGCGAGCTGAGCGAGGACGCCTGCCGGGAGGTGCCGGGAAACTTCTTTCTCTATGTCGCCTCGCTGGTGCTCACCAAGCTCGGGGACGCCCTGGCCAATCCCAAGACCACCCTCACCTGGGTGATGAGTGCCGCCGGGGCTCCGGGTGCTCTGGTGGGACTGCTGGTGCCCATCCGCGAATCGGGCTCCATGCTGCCGCAGATCGTCCTCGGCGGCTGGGTCCGCCGACTGGCGGTGCGCAAATGGGTGTGGGTCTTGGGCAGCGTGCTCCAGGCCTTGGCCATCGCCGGCATCGGCGCCGCCGCGGCCTTTACCTCCGGCACCACCGCCGGGCTCTTGATCCTCGCTGCGGTGGTGGTCTTCAGCCTCTCCCGCAGCCTGTCCTCCATGGCCTCCAAGGACGTCAAGGGCAAGATCCTGCCCAAGGGCCGGCGGGGGCGGGCCGGCGGCCTGGCGGCGAGCATCTCCGGAGCCCTCACCATGGGGGTCGCCCTGGCTCTGGTGGGCATCCAGCCCGGCGAGCTCTCGCCGCAAACGCTGGGGCTCCTGCTGGCTGCCGCCGGTGCCCTCTGGCTCCTCGCCGCCGGCCTCTTCGCCCGCATCGCCGAGGAGCCGGGGGAAACCGACGGCAGCGCGGACTTCTCCGATGCCCTAGAACGCCTGCGGCTGCTGCGCCGGGAAACTCAATTCCGCCGCTTCGTACTCGCCCGAGCGCTTTTCGTCTCCACCGCCCTGGCGGGTCCCTACTATGTGCTCCTGGCCCGGGAGCGAGCCGGTGAGGAGATCTCCCTGCTCGCCTACTTCGTCCTCGCCGGCGGCCTGGCGTCGACCCTCTCGTCGCTGATCTGGGGCCGCTGGGCGGACCGCTCCAGCCGGCGGGTGATGCTCACCGCCGCCGGGCTCGCCAGCGTCCTGGGGGTGCTGGTCTTCGCCGTCGCCCGCTGGCAGCAGCAGTGGCTGGACAGCCCCTGGGTGCCGCTGGTGGGCTTCTTCGTCCTCAGCATCGCCCACGAGGGCGTGCGCCAGGGCCGCAAAACCCACGTCGTCGACATGGCCGAGGGCAACCGCCGCACCGACTACGTGGCCACCGCCAACACCCTCATCGGCCTGGTGCTGCTGGCCACCAGCGCCCTGGGCGCCCTGGTCACCTGGGTCGGCCCGGAGGGCATGCTGTTGATTCTCGCCCTGCTGGGCTTTGCCGGCATCTTCGTCGGGCGCGGTCTGGACGAGGTGCAAAGCGGTGGGAGGTAGCCGGCCCCGTACTTCGAGCCCTCCGAGCTAGATTCTTCCCCATCTAACAGCTCGTGATAAATTCAACGAAAGAGAAAGTCTATTGGTTCCACTGCTCTCGGTGAGTCCTCTGGTTGGCTCCTGAGAGAAAGGAGAGCTTCGCGTGATCGAGCTCATCGGCGTGCTCCTCGCCGCCGGCATCATCGGGGACCTGACCCGGCGCCGCGGCGGCGAGCCTTGGCTGGCCATGCCCGTCGCTCTGACCGGCTATGGCCTGATCAGCTTCGTCCTGCCGCCGGGCCCGACCTTTGCCGTCGGCGGTCTCTGGCTGGTGCTCTGCTATGTCGGAGTCTTTTTCCTGCTGGGCAGAGGAAAGCGCGCCCGCTCCACCTGGCAATGCCCCGAGTGCCAATTCTTCAACCACCCGTCCACCTTGGTCTGCCCCTGCGGACAGCGCTTCGAGGAAGAAGCGCCGTCAGAGGCGGCTGCCGGCGCGGACTGAGGCAAGCTGCGGCGAAGAGCCGATGAGGCCAGGCTATCGAGCGTCCAGCGGCTTGGGGCGGTAGTCGTATTGGGCCAGGCGCTGGCGAACCTCGGTGCGCGAGGGGGCCTCGAGATCCTCCGGCCACAGGGCCTGCCAGCGGACGCACTGCTTCATCTCGGAACGGAAGGCCAAGGGCACCCGGCCATCGGAATCGAAGAAGGTCTCCACTTCCTCGCACAGAGGAGCCCAGCCGCCGGGGGCTTCGGAGCGATGCTCGGCATTGTGGGTCACCTCTCCGCCGCGCAGCACCTGCCAGGAGACTTCCATGTCCCCGTCGGCGAAGGGCCGGAAGCGGGATTCTTTGACGTCCAGACGAGCTTGCCAGCCGGCGCCCTCGCCGACTTCGAGGACCCACTGCCGGGGCTCGACCCGGGCGTAGTGGCGGTAGCTCTTGCCGCTACGCTCGTGGCGTTCCAGCAGCAAGCGCAGCACGTGGCGGCCGGCGGGCAGAGTGCGCTGGAAGGACATGGGGTCCCCCCGCAGCAGGGTCGACGCCGGCACCCAGGCGAGGACGGCGCCGTCGAGATAGACGTAGAGATCCCAGGCCTCTTCGTCCTCCCCCACTACCGGCGCGTAGAGCATCTCGAACTCGACCCGAGCCTGCCCCGCGGCTACGCCGGGAGCGGGCGCTACTGGAGGCTGGGTCGCAGGCGGCTGGGCCTTCGCTGACGGCGCGGCCGGGGCCGGCGGAGCAGCCGGCGGCGGGGTCGATGCAGCGGCGGGCACCAGGGGTGGGGCCGGAGCAGCGGGCTCCTGCGCCGCAGGAGTGGCTTCCATCTCAGTACCTCGCTCGGAAGCCGGGCTGGTGCCGCGGTCGAGGAGCTGGCCGATGAGCTCCTCGGAAGCGCCGGCCTCGGTGAGGGCGATGAGGTCTTCGGCGCTCAGTGCCCCGGATTCAGGCGCCGAGGATTCCAACCAGCGCACCACCAACGCCTCTCCCACACCCCGCTCGAGCATGGAGACCACATCCTGCACCACGGGATCGAGGGCCGCAGCCTCTTCTCCACCGCTCTCCTCCGCCGGTCCCGGCACGGGCATCGCCGCAGCCGGGCTGGCCAAACCCAAGGTGAGGCTCCCCGCCAACAACAGCGCCATGAGCCAGCGGCCCACAAGTCCGGGGGCGGAGAGCGAGCAACAGGAGTGGGGAACGACAGCGAGGGCTCTCGGGATCATCGGGGGACCTCCGGCGGTGGATTGAGGATCAGTAGGAGGCCGGCGGAACACCGGTTGATTGAAGCTAGCACGGACGCAGTCGGCCCCCTGTCGCAATGTGGTGACAGGCCGAGTACGACTCCGGCCCGTGCTGCGAAGCCATCTCTCACCCCGCTGGAGCGGGGTCTCGGCCAAGGCCCTTGCGGCACCGTAGAGGTTCCCACGGTGGACCGTGGGAACGAGCCATAGCAGAGCCCCGGAGGGGCGGAGGCATCTAGCCCGGGGTGCAAGCCCCGGGAGTGGTCGCCACATTGGAGCCCCGGCGGCACAGAAAAGCCCCGGAGGGGCGGAGGCATCTAGCCCGGGGCGCGAGCCCCGGGTGTGCGATCCGAAGAACTCCCAAGCCCCGGAGGGGCGACAGCAGCTGCTAGCCCCGGGCGGCTGGGAAGCCGGCGCTCCCAGGATTCTTGGACTGGGCTCTTCTACGGCCAGCCCCTCAATGCTCCTCTTCCGAGCCCCAGGTGCGCTCGAGGAAGCCGAGGCGGCCGGAACCCCGGGCGTAGGACTTGTAGCGCACCGGATTCTTCTTGTAGAAGTCCTGGTGGTAGTCCTCCGCCTCGTAGAACGGTCCCGCCTCGGTGATCTCGGTGACGATGGGCTTATCGAACGGGCCGTTCTCTTCCAGCTCCTGCTTGGATTCCTCCGCCAGCCGCTTCTGCTCCTCCGAGTGATAGAAGATGCCGGTGCGGTATTGGGTGCCGCGGTCGGCGAATTGGCCGTTGACCTGGGTCGGATCGATGCTGCGCCAGAAGACGTGGAGCAAGTCTTCGTAGCTCACCCGGGTCTTGTCGTAGGTGACCTGCACTGCCTCGGCGTGGCCGGTGCGACCGTAGGAGACCTGTTTGTAGGTCGGGTTCTCTTCCTCTCCGCCGGTATACCCGGAGACGACGGACATCACCCCGTCGAGCTTCTCGAAAGGCGGCTCCATGCACCAAAAGCAACCGCCGGCGAAGGTAGCGATCTCGACGTTCTCCGCCGCCACCTCCTCCACCGCCGTGCCCTGGCTCTCCTCCTCATTGGCGGGAGCGGCGCCCAGGGGACAGGCTCCGCCGCAGGCGACGCCGGATAGGAGCACGCCGGCAAGAAGCGCGACGGCGACGAAGGGAAGGAACCGCGAAGGGACGTAAGAAACATGAAATAACGAACGCATATCGGATTCTCCTGCTGGAATGAAAAAGCGACGGTCCGGGAGACTCCTGGGAGCCTCGACGGCAGGCCGCCATTGTAACCATTGGAGATACGGAGCCCGGGGTATCCCCAGATTGGCCTCGAGGCCCAAGCATTCCCCAGCGGCCCAGGAGAAGGAAATATAATGGGGACCTTCACCCTGACTCAGGAGGTCCGTCCCAAAGCCCGGATCTCGCGAAAGGAGGCCCCTATGAGCTCTCTTCCCCCAAGGAACTCGTTCCTCGGCGGTCACTCCGCCACCCTGCTGCTAGCCGCACTTCTGCTGGTCGCCACCGCGGGTCGCGCCGGCGCCGGCGCGCCGGGGCTGGGGGCCGGGTCTGATAACCATCCGACGGCCGA
>JAXHTF010000272.1 GCA_034211275.1 Acidobacteriota bacterium | reverse complement strand
CTGCGGCAGCAGCTCGTCGGCGAAGTCCAGGGGTAGGAAGTCCCGGTGGGCACCGGAGCCGAGGTAGTCGGCGAGGGAGGCACGGGGCGGGGTTTCGGCCTTGTCTTCGGCGTTGGGATTCTCCGCAGAGGTTTGGGCGAAGAGCGCCGTAGGGGCGGCCAGCACCATCAGGACCAGCGCCGCCAGGGACAGCCGCAGGATGCCGAGCTGGCCAGGGTAGCTACGAAGGGTCGGGGAGGAAAAGCTGCTCAGGATCTTTCTTCCCGGTCTTCCTCGGCAGCGTCCTCGTTCTGAGCCTGGACGATGCGCGCCCGGGCGCGCTGCTTGGCGGCGATGTAGTCCTTCTGAGGCACGTGGAGCAGCCCTTTGATCTTGCGCATGATGTGGTTCTCACCGGCGGCCAGGTGGCCGTCGGCGAAGACCACCCGCCACAGGCCTTCCGTCACCTCGAGCTTTTGCTCCGGCGTCAGGTTCCGGTGGATGGGGCGGGTGAATTCATAGAGGGAGACGGACTCCTCGGCCTGGGAGGCGGCGAGGTCGAGGAGCTCGTCGGTCTCCTCCGGCGACAAGCCCAGGATCTCCTGCAGCGACGCTCGGGCGGCGCGGTGCTCGGTGTCGTCGGCGTGAAAGTCCGAGTGCATCACCTGCAGGAAGAGAGCGGCGGTGGCCAGCTGCACCGGGTCCGCCGCGTCGGTTGGGTCGGGGGATCCGGCCTCGGCGCCGAGGAGCTGGCGCAGGGTTTGGAGCAGGCTCACGGTTTCGCCTCGCTCACGGCGTCGGCCCCCTCATTGGGACGACGCGGCCTTCTTGCGCCGCTTCGGAATGTAGAGGTCGGTGAGGGTGCCCTCGAAGGCCTCGGCGCTCATGGCCACGGTCTCCGACAGGGTGGGGTGGGGGTGGACGGTGAGGCCGATGTCTGCGGCCTCGCTGCCCATCTCGATGGCCAGGGCGATCTCGGAGATCAGATCCCCGGCGTTGGGTCCCACCACGCCGCCGCCGATGACCCGATGGGTTTCCGGATCGAAGAGCAGCTTGGTGCTGCCTTCGTCCCGGCCCATGGCCAGAGAGCGGCCGCTGGCGGCCCAGGGGAAGGAGGCCTTTTCATAGGGGATGCCCTCGTCCTTGGCGCGGGTCTCGGTGACGCCTACCCAGGCGACCTCCGGATCGGTGTAGGCGACGCTGGGGATGACCCGGGCGTCGAAGGCGCTGGCCTCGCCCGCTATGACTTCCGCCGCCACCTTGCCCTCGTGGATGGCCTTGTGGGCAAGCATGGGCTGGGAGGTGATGTCGCCGATGGCGAAGATGTGGTTCACGTTGGTGCGCAGCTGCTCGTCGGTGGGGATGAAGCCGCGGTCGTTCACCTCGACTCCGGCCAGCTCCGCCTCCACCAGATCGCCGTTGGGGCGCCGGCCCACCGCCACCAGCACGCGGTCGAAGGTGTCCTTCTCCGGCGCGTCGTCGCCCTCGAAGGTGACCTCGATGCCTTTCTTCTTGGCCTCGACGGCGGTGACCTTGGTCTTCAGGTAGATGTTCTCGTAGCGCTTCGCGATGCGCTTGTGGAGGGGCTTGACCAGATCCTTGTCGCAGCCCGGGATCAGGCTGTCCATGAGCTCCACGACGGTGATCTTCGAACCCAGGGCTTCATAGACCGTCGCCATCTCCAGGCCGATGATGCCGCCCCCCAGCACCAGCAGCCGCTGTGGCACTTCCGCCAGCTCCAGGGCGCCGGTGGAGTCCATGATGCGCTCGTCGTCGGTGGGGATGAAGGGTAGCTCCACCACCCGCGAGCCGGCGGCGATGATGGCATGACGGAAGTAGATCTCCTGGGTCTCGTTCTCGCCGTCGCCGTCGCCGTCGCCATCGCCGTTCTTGGACGAGCGGGTGACCGTCAGGCGGTGGGGTTGGGTGAAGCGGCCCTCGCCGTGGACCACTTGCACCTTGCGGCGCTTGGCCAGGCCGTCGAGGCCGGAGGTTAGGCGGTGAACCACCGAGTCCTTCCACTCCCGCAGCGGGTCGAGCTCGATCTTCGGCTCGCCGAAGGTGATGCCGTGATCGGCGAAGGAGCGGGCCTCGTCGATGACTTTGGCGGCGTGGAGCAGAGCCTTGGAGGGGATGCAGCCGACGTTGAGACAGACACCGCCGAGGCTCTCGTAGCGCTCCACCAGCACCACGTCGAGCCCCAGATCGGCGGCGCGGAAGGCGGCGCTGTAGCCGCCGGGGCCGGAACCCAGCACCACGACGTCGGCCCGGATGTCGGCACCCTCGCCCTGGTCTTCCGGCTCGTCGTTGGCCTGGCCGGTCTCGGCTTTGGACTGCGGCCGCTGCTCCTGGGGGGCTTTCTCGTTGGCTTCCTCGGGGGCTTTCTCGGCAGCGTCCTCGTCGGCGCCTGGCTCGGCCTCGGCGGAAGCTGCCGAATCTCCAGCAACCGCCTCGTCCACTTCCAGGGTGAGGATCACCGTGCCCTCGGCGGCCTGGCCGCCGGCCTCTACCTTCACGTCCTTCACCGTGCCGGCCCGCGGGGACGGCACCTCCATGGAGGCTTTGTCGCTCTCCAGGGTGATGAGGGAGTCCTCTGCCTCGACCCGGTCGCCGGGGGACACCAGCACCTCGATGATGTCGACGGAGTCGAAGTCGCCGATATCCGGGACCTTGACCTCGATGATCTTGCTCATAGTCGTCTCGCTCTCAGCCTTGGTTGCGCGGAGGGGTGGATCACAGGAGCAACCGCCGCAGGTCCGAGAGGAGCCCGCTGAGGTGCACGATGAAGCGCGCCGCCGCGGCGCCGTCGATGACCCGGTGATCGTAGGACAGGCTCAAGGGGAGCATCAGCCGCGGCACGAAGGCGCCGTCCTGGTACACCGGCTTGAGGGCGGATCGGGAGACCCCGAGGATCGCCACCTCCGGCGCGTTGACGATGGGGGTGAAGGCGGTACCGCCGATGCCCCCGAGGCTGGAGATGGAGAAGCACCCGCCCTGGATGTCCTTGGGGGTGAGCTTGCCCTCCCGGGCGCGGCCGCTGACCTCCCCCAGCTCCTCCGCCAGCTGGTAGAGGCCTTTCTGGTCCACGTCCCGAATCACCGGCACTACCAACCCGTCGGGGGTGTCCACGGCGACGCCGATGTGGACGTAGTGCTTGAGGATCAGGCGGTCGCCGTCGGGGTGCAGGGAGCTGTTGAATTCCGGGAACTCCCGCAGCGCTCCGGCGCAGGCCTTGAGCAGGAAAGCCACCGGGGTGAGCTTGACCCCGCGGGCGGCGGCTTCTTCCTTGTGGGCCTTGCGGAAGTCTTCCAGGTCGGTGATGTCCGCCTCGTCGAATTGGGTGACGTGGGGAACGTTGACCCACGAGCGATGCAGGTGTTTGGCGGAGATCTGGCGGATGCGCGAGAGAGGCTGCTCCTCGATCTCGCCGAATTTGCTGAAGTCCTGGGCCGGGATTGGTGGGATGCCGGAGCCCGCCGCGGTGCCTGCGGGCGAACCGGTGCCGGAGCCCTGAAGGGCCTTCTTGACGTAGGCTTGGACGTCCTCTTTGAGGATGCGACCCTTGCGGCCGGTGCCGTCGATCTTGCTCAGATCCGCTCCCAGCTCGCGGGCGTAGCGGCGCACCGCGGGGCTGGCGTGGGCGCTTTTGAAGGTCTCGGGGTCGATGTCCCGGTCCACGGGGCCGCTGGCGCTTGGCGCAGCGGCCTTCGAATCACGCGTCTCCGAATCACCGCTCTTCGAGTCGCTGGATCTTGAGTCTCCGGCCTTGGAAGCCTCCGGCGCTGGCTCGTCCGCCGCCGGCTCGGACTCTTTCTCCTCCTCTTCCTTCTGCGGGACCTCCTCCGACTCGCCGCTCTCCTCGGCGGAGTCTTCGCCGCCTTCCGCGACCTCGAGGGTGAGGATGACGGCGCCCTGGGCCACCTTGTCGCCGGCGCTGATCTTCACGTCCTGGACGGTCCCGGCCTCCGTCGACGGCACCTCCATGGAGGCCTTGTCGCTCTCCAGGGTGATCAGCGGGTCGTCCACCGCTACCTCGTCACCGCTGGCTACCAGCACCTCGATGACGTCGACCTCGTCGAAGTCCCCGATGTCCGGAACCTTGATTTCTTTGATCTGCCCCACGACGGTCCTCCTCCGCTGCGCGCGGTGGTTGCTCTCAGCTGGTTCTACGGCTCTGCTTGGCTTCCGGTCCCAGTCTTCCCGGTTCGGGTATGCCTGGTCCCGCGACCCTGAGGTGTCCGGCCTCGTGATCGACGGTCATACGGTGGTGGGGTCCGGGCGCTCCGGGTCGATGCCGAATCGCTTCATCGCCTTGTGCACCTCCGAGACCTCGGCGGCGCCTTCGTCGACCAGGGCCTTGAGAGTGGCGACGACGACCCAGTTACGGTCGATCTCGAAGAAATCCCGGAGGGCTTCCCGAGTGTCGCTACGGCCGAAGCCGTCGGTGCCCAGCACCGAGAAGCGCCCCGGCACCCAGGCCCGGATCTGGTCCGGGAAAGCCTTCATGTAGTCGGTGGAGGCGATCACCGGCCCCGCCTGGCCCTGCAGGCATTGGGTGGCGTAGGCGGTGCGGGGCTCCTCGTCGGGATGCAGCAGATTCCAGCGGTCCACCGCCAGGCCATCCCGCCGCAGCTCGGTGAAGCTGGTGACGCTCCACACGTCCGCCACCACGTCGAGCTCCGCCAACAGATCCGCCGCCGCCAGCACCTCCGGCAGGATGGAGCCGCTGCCCAGGAGCTGTACCCGGCGCTTCTTCTTGCGGCCCTCGCCCTTGCGCAGCAGGTACATGCCTTTGAGGATGCCTTCTTCGGACCCCTCCGGCAGCGCTGGATGGTGGTAGTTCTCGTTCAGCAGGGTGAGGTAGTAGAAGACGTTCTCCTGCTCCGTGAGCATGCGGCGCATGCCGTCCTGCATGATCACCGCCACCTCGTAGGCGTAGGTCGGATCGTAGGCGCGGCAGGAGGGGTTGGTGGCCGCCAGCAGGTGGCTGTGACCGTCCTGGTGCTGCAGCCCCTCGCCGTTGAGGGTGGTGCGGCCGGAGGTGGCGCCGAGGAGGAAGCCCCGGGCCTGCATGTCGGCGGCGGCCCACGCGAGGTCGCCGATGCGCTGGAATCCGAACATGGAGTAGAAGATGAAGAACGGCAGCATGGGCACGCCGTGGTTGGCATAGGAGGTGCCGGCGGCGGCCCAGGAGGAGAAGGCGCCGGCTTCGCTGATGCCCTCCTGAAGGATCTGACCGTCCGCCTCCTCGCGGTAGCTCATCAGCTGCTCGGCGTCGATGGGCTCGTAGAGCTGACCGACGGCGGAGTAGATGCCCAGCTGTTTGAACATGCCCTCCATGCCGAAGGTGCGGGCCTCGTCGGCGACGATGGGCACCAGGTGGGGCTTGAGCTCCTTGTCCCGTACCAGGGTGGAAAGGAAGCGCACGAAGGCCATGGTGGTGGAGATCTCGCGGTCGCCGGAGTCTTTGAGCAGCAGCTTGAATTTCTCCAGCGCCGGCACCTCGATCTTCGGCGCCTCGGTGACCCGCGCCGGCAGGCTGCCTCCCAGCTCCTCCCGCCGCTGCGCCAGATAGCGCCGCTCCGGGCTGTCCTCCGGCGGCCGGTAGAAGGGTAGATCGGCGACCTTCTCCGCCTCGATGGGTACCTGGAAGTGGTCCCGGAAGGCCAGCACGTCGTCGTTCTCCAGAGTCTTGATCTGGTGGGTGGCGTTCTGACCCTGGCCCACCGGACCCATGCCGTAGCCCTTGATGGTCTTGGGCAGGATCACTGTCGGCTGGCCTTTGTGGCGGCGGGCGGCATCGAAGGCGGCGTAGATTTTCTGCAGATCGTGGCCGCCGTAGGTCAGGGTGGCGAGCTCCTCGTCGCTCCAGTCTTCGACCATCTTCGCCAGCTCCGGCGAGGCGCCGAAGAAGTGCTCCCGTAGGTAGCTAGCGCCGTGGACGGCGAAATGCTGGTACTCGCCGTCCACCAGCTGCTCCATGCGGCGGCGCAGGTGGCCTTCGGTGTCCTGGGCCAGGAGCCGGTCCCAGCCGCTGCCCCAGATCACCTTGATGACATTCCAGCCAGCGCCCCGGAACATGGACTCCAGCTCCTGGATGATCTTGCCGTTGCCGCGCACCGGGCCGTCGAGGCGTTGGAGGTTGCAGTTGATCACGAAGACCAGGTTGTCCAGACGCTCCCGGGCGGCGAAGGTGAGGGCTCCCAGGCTCTCCGGTTCGTCGGTCTCGCCGTCCCCCAGGAAAGCCCAGACGGTGCGGTCGTGGTCCTCCGTCAGCCCGCGGGCGATGAGGTATTTGAGGAAGCGCGCCTGATACATGGCGAGGAGCGGTCCCAGGCCCATGGAGACGGTGGCGAATTGCCAGAAGTCCCCCATCAGCCACGGGTGGGGATACGAAGAGATGCCCGGCGGGTGGACCTCGCGGCGGAAGGCCTCGAGCTGCTCTTCGTTCAGCCGGCCCTCGAGGAAGGCGCGGGCGTAGATGCCCGGGGAGGAGTGGCCCTGGATGTAGAGCAGATCCCCGCGGTGTTCTTCCGTCGGGCCGTGCCAGAAGTGGTTGAAGCCCGTTTCGTAGAGGTTGGCAGAGGAGGCGTAGGTGGCGATGTGGCCGCCGAGGCCGCTGAAGTTGCGGTTGGTGCGCACCACCATGGCCATGGCGTTCCAGCGCAGGAGGTTGAGAATGCGCTCTTCCATCTGCGGGTCCCCGGGGTGGGGCGCTTCATCCTGCGGTCGCAGGGTGTTGACGTAGGGGGTGGCGGTGCCGCGGGGTGGGGCGATGCCGCCGCGGATGGCCTGGGCCGCCAGCTCCCGCAGCAGGAAGTGCGCCCGCTCGGGGCCGTCCGCTGCAATCACCGACTCCAGCGCGTCGAGCCATTCGCGGGTTTCTTGGGGGTCGATGTCGTGAGTGCGCTCAGATCCAGCCATGGTGTGCAGTTCCTTGATTTGCTGGGCTCGACGGTGTCACTGAAGACCTGGCGACCGTTGACCTCCACCACCACCGGCTGAGAGAGGTCCACCTCGTCCGGGGAGAG
>JAXHTF010000271.1 GCA_034211275.1 Acidobacteriota bacterium | reverse complement strand
GAAGATGAAGAGGAAGGCCATCAGCTGGCCGATGGAGGCGGCGATGCGGGTGGCCTTGGCGTATTCCATCCGGGTGGCGAGGAGCGCCCGGAGCATCCGGCCGCCGTCCATGGGAAAGGCCGGCAGCAGGTTGAAGAGGACGATGAAGATATTGGCGGCGAAGAGTTGGACCGCGAAGGACAGCGACTCCGGCTGCAGCTGGTCGAGGCTCGCCAGCCCGCCGCTGGCGCGCAGGTAGAGGTAGAGCAGGATGGCGATGACCACGTTCACCAGCGGCCCGGCGATGGCCACCCACAGCTCCTGGAGCGGCGCCCGGGGCATGCGCTCCAGCCGTGCCACGCCGCCGATGGGCAGCAGGATGATGTCCCGGGTCTTGATGCCGTAGCGCCGCGCGGTCAGGGCGTGGCCGAGCTCGTGGAGCACGATGCAGCCGAAGAGGGCGAGGACCAGCAGCAGCGCCTGGGCCACCGGCGCGATGCCCGCTCCGCCGGCGACGAAGGCGATGTAGGGAATGATCAGGAAAAAGGTCAGGTGAACGTAGATGGGGATCCCGGCCAGGGACCCCAGCCGGAACGACCACCTTCGTCTCGCGGAAGAAGCTCTCATGCTCTGCTCCAGATCATAAGGCTACCAGCTCGATCTGCACCTGGCGCTGGCCGCTCTCGTTCTCCACCGTCAGCTCCACTTGGGCTCCCACCCCGGCTTGCTCGAAGGCGTAGATCAGGTCGTCGGAGGTCTTGATCTCGAGGTCGTCGACGCCGACGATGCGATCCCCCAGCAGCCGCCGGCCGCGGCGGTCGGTGCTCACCGGCTGCAGCCCGGCTTGGTGGGCGGGGCCGCCGCGCACTACCTGCTGGATCAGCACGCCGGTGAAGCCCAGCCGCCGGGCGGTGCTATCGGCGACGATCTCGATGCCGATGCCCGGCTGGATCGGCCGGCCGTGCTCGATGAGCTGAGGCACCAGCCGCCGCACCGTGTCCACCGGCACCGCGAAGCCGATGCCCGCGGAGGCGCCGCTGGGGCTGAAGATGGCGGTGTTGACGCCGATGAGCCGACCACTGGAGTTGAGCAGCGGGCCACCGGAGTTGCCGGGGTTGATGGCCGCGTCGGTCTGAATCAGGTCGCGGATCAACCGGCCGCCGGGGGAGCGCAGCTCGCGGCCCAGGGCGCTCACCACTCCCACCGTCAAGGTCTGGTCGAGACCGAAGGGATTGCCGATGGCGAGCACCCGCTGGCCCACCACCAGGTCGGTGGAGCGGCCCACCGGCAGCGGCGGCAGGCGCCGCTCGCTGGTGTCGATGCGCAGCACCGCCAAATCCTTATTCGGTGCGGTGCCCACCACCTGCGCCTCCCAGGTGCTCTGATCCGCCAAGGTCACCGAGAAGCGCCGCCCTCCCTCGATGACGTGGTAGTTGGTGACCACGTGCCCCTGGTCGTCCCACAGGAAGCCGCTGCCGCTGCCCTGGGGAATCTCGAAGACGTTGAGGGAGAAGTAGTCCCGGCGCAGGCCGATATTGGTCACCGACACCACCGACTCGGCGGCGTTGCGGAAGATCTCGATATCCCGCCGCTCGCCGGAGTCCAGTCCCTCCGGCAGCGGCGGCCGGGGAGCCTGGCCGACGACGGTCGCGGCGGCCGCAGCAGCGGAGGACTGACCGGCTCCCGAGCCGGCTACCGGACCGGTGGTCGGGTCGGCCTCCATCGGCGCATCCTGGGAGGCGGCGCCGAGGCCGAGGAAGATTCCGAGGGAGAGGGCGGCGAGGGTCAGCAGCAAGGTTCGCATGGTGGTCGAAGCTTGGTCCTTTCTGATGGTTGCAGCTCTCAGAGCGGCGCGTACTCCTTACCTCCTAGCAAGACTCTTGCCGGCTTGGATGGTTTGGTGACCTGAAACTTGCCGGCCGTGATCACTTCGGCAGCATTCGTTCAGCCGCCTCCGCGAGGGGTTCGAAACCCCTCGCTACTACATATCGTCCCTGGGGGACGACACCCCCACCCGATCCAAGCACCCTGGGAGCGCCGGCTTCTAGCCGGCTCCGGGGCTGGGGTGGCTCTTTGTTTACCCCTCGGATTCGCCGCTGGAGGTCTCCATCTCTCCTTCGCCCTCCTCCGGCTCCTCCGCCTCCTCGGATGCCTCCGGCTCCCGAGGCAGGGGCTTCCGGGGCAGCAGCTCGTCGCGCATGGCGGCGTGGTAGAGCAGCGAGGCGAGGACCACGGAGGAGACCTTGAGATCCTCCGGCTCCACCAGGTCCAGCACGTCGAGATTGCTGTGATGGGTCTTGGGGAAGTAGTCCAGGGGATCCTGGATCATCTGGAAGCCCGGAAGGCCTACGCGGTCGAAGGCCTGATGGTCGGTGCCGCTGGTGCCGCGGGTCACTACCGTGTCGGCCCCTAGATCCTCGAAGGGGGCCAGCCAGGCCTCGAAGATGGGGCGGACGGCGAGATTCTCCTGGGTGTAGATGCCGCGCACCCGGCCGCCGCCGTTGTCCAGATTGAAGTAGGCGGAGAATTTCTCGTGGTCCGCCTCGAGGGTCAGGGGCCAGCGGTCGATGAAGGGATTCTCTCCCTCCTCCGCTTCGGGCCGGCTGGCGAAGTGCTCTTTGACGTAGGCGCGGGAGCCCAAGAGCCCCTGCTCCTCACCGCTCCACAAGGCGATGCGGATGGTGCGCTTGGGCTCGACCTCGAGGGCCTGGAGGATGCGCACGGCCTCCATCATCACCGCCACGCCGGCGGCGTTGTCGGTGGCGCCGGTACCGGCATGCCAGGAGTCCAGGTGGGCTCCGGTCATGACGATCTCTCCCCCGGCGCCGCTGCCGGGGATCTCGGCGACGGTGTTGAAGGCCTCCGGGGCGTCGTGGAATCGGGCGTCCACCCGCAGCGCCAGCTCGACGGTCCGGTCCTCGTCGAGGAGCCGTTCCAGGCGCTGAAAATTCTCCGCGGAGATCACCAGGCCGGTGATGGGCTCGGGGTCACCGGCTTCCCGGGACCCGCCGCCTCCGACCCGCAAGATGCCATTTTTGCGCGAGCTCTTGTGCAGGGTGGCCAGGGCCTTCTCCTCGAGGAGGAACTCGCGGACCTTTTCCCGGGCTTGACGCCGCTTGTGGATGCGGGAGCGCCAGGAGCCGGCTTCGTCGTCGGGAATGGGGAAGGTGCTCAGAACCTCGAAGCCTTCCGGACCGAGGCGCCGGGGGATCTCGTCGGGGGCCGGGCGGCCCGGGGGCCGTGGGCGTTCCTTCTCCTGAAAGAGCAGGATCTTGCCCTCGAGCTTGCCGCGGTACTGCTCGAAGTCCTTCTCCGACTCCAGCTCCACTACCATCACCTCTCCGCGCACCTCTCCTTCGGTGCCGCGGGTCCAGGCCAGGGGGATGGCCGGCAGCGGCACCTGTTGGGGCTCCACCATGTGCAGGGCGGCATGGCTGAAGCTCCAGCCGCGGCCGAACTCGAAGGGCTCCAGGTGGGCGTTCTCCAGACCCCAATCCTCCAGCTGCTGGCGGGTCCACTCATTGGACTCGGTCATTTGGGGGGAGCCGGTGAGCCGCGGGCCGATGACCTCGGTGAGGTGGGAGAGGGTCTTCATCACCTGAGAGCGGTGGAAACCCTCGTCCCGGATGCGATTGACCATGTCCCAATCTACGGTCTCCGCGGCGGCGGATGACGCTATCAGGCAGACGACAGCGCAGAGCAGGGACACGCCGATGGGGGCGGAGGGGCGGACCTGGCCGCTTCGGGACGGGGTCCTTCGGGATGGCGTCCTCCGGGATGGGGCTTTTCGGGACGGGATCTTCATGCTTTGCTTTCCTCGATGAGTGGGATGGACGGATGGATCATATCGGCTTCCGGGGAGGCCGGCTGGATGGTGGTGGAGCTTCCCGCCTGTGGTATGGTCGCCCCGCGCAGTGCCTGGTCTCGGGCTGCGAACCCACCACGAATTCGTCGTCTTCTGCCCTGGTTCGAGGCGGGAGGTTTAGCTTCAAGGAGGATGCCGCCGTGTCGAAGACTTTCAATGCCATGACCCCGCCCGCGGACGGCCAGGAGATCTCCTGGCAGAACGGAACCCTCACCATACCGGATCGCCCCATCGTGCCCTTCATCGAGGGCGACGGCATCGGTCCGGACATCTGGGACGCCACCCGCCGGGTCCTGGACGCCGCCGTCGACAAGTCCTACAGCGGCAAGTCCATCGCCTGGTTCGAGATCTTCGCCGGCGAGAAGGCGAAGGAGAAGACCGGTGAGTGGCTGCCCGGCGATACCGTGGAAGCGATCCGCCACTTCCGCGGGGCTATCAAAGGACCTCTTACGACTCCTGTCGGCGGTGGTTTCCGCAGCCTCAACGTTTCCCTGCGCCAGCTCCTCGATCTCTACGCCTGCATCCGTCCGGTGCGCCACTATCCCGGCGTGCCGTCGCCGGTGCGGGAGCCGGAGAAGGTCGACATGGTGATCTTCCGGGAGAACACGGAGGATGTGTACTCGGGCATCGAGTTCCGCTCTGGCACCGACGAGGCGGAGCAGGTGCGCCGCTTCCTCACCGACACCATGGGCAAGTCGGTGCGGGAGGAAAGCGGCATCGGCATCAAGCCCGTATCCCCCTACGGCAGCAAGCGCTTGGTGCGCAAGGCGGTGCAATACGCCCTCGATCAGGGGCGCAGCAGCGTCACCCTGGTGCACAAGGGCAACATCATGAAATTCACCGAGGGTGCCTTCAAGGATTGGGGCTACGAGCTGGCCAAGGAAGAGTTCCCGGACACCACCATCAGCGAAGCGGAGGTCTGGGACAACCACGGCGGCAAGGCGCCGGAGGGCAAGGTGATGATCAAGGATCGCATCGCCGACGCCATGTTCCAGCAGGTGCTGCTGCGGCCGGCGGAGTACGAGGTCATCGCCACCACCAACCTCAACGGCGATTACATCTCCGACGCCCTGGCGGCGCAGGTGGGCGGTCTGGGCATGGCCCCCGGCAGCAACGAGGGGGATGGCCTGGCGCTCTTCGAGGCGACCCACGGCACGGCGCCCAAATACGCCGGCATGGACAAGGTCAACCCCGGCTCGCTGATCCTTTCCGGCGTCATGTTGCTGCGCTGGCTGGGTTGGGGCGAAGCCGCTGATCGAGTGGAGCAGGGGCTCGCCGAAACCATCACCCAGAAGCGGGTGACCTACGACCTGGAGCGCCAGATGGAAGGCGCCACCCTGCTCAAGACCTCGCAGTTCGCCGACGCCATCATCGGCAACCTCTGAGGCCTGAGGAGCGGTCGCGCTCTGACCTGTAATTCGTGCATCGAAATGGTGGGCGGTTGCCCACCCTACCGCTCGCTGGAACGGCTTCGAGTGTGGGGTGGACAACCGCCCACCGTGCTTGGGGGCAGCGGTGCCCGCAACCCCTTCCCACGGCCGTCGTAAACTCATAGGAACCATCCTGGCCACATCGTTTGAAGGGGCCGTTCTGAGATAGCGGGGGGAGGCGACCATGGCAAGTGGATCCATGAAGAGCTCTGGATCTCTGAGCGCTCGCGGCGCAGCGTCGTGGGCGCTGGCGGCGCTGCTCGCCGGTTTCGCCCTCTACCTCCTCTATCCCTTCGCCTTCCCTCTCAGTCCCGAGTCCTGGGAGCTCACCCGCGGCGAGGCCGAGACCCTCGCCCTGGAACAGCTCCGAGAGCTAGCGCCCATCACCGCCGGCAGCTGGACCGTGGTGCACCTCGCCGCCCGCCCGGAGCTCGAGCGCCGCCTGCAGCTGGATCTCGCCGCCGGTCCTCGGGCTGCCGCTGACCACCAGGCTGCCGCGGATCTGCCGCAGCCGCTGCTGATGGATCAGGTCCTGGCCTGGGAGGTGACGGTCTACCCTCCCGGGACCTACGCCAAGGATTGGAGCCACCGGGCGCGGCTGACCCTCGACGGCCGGGCTCTTGCTCTGGAGCACCAGCCCGGGTCAGAGGAGGAGTCCCAGTCCCAGTCCCAGTCCGAGCCTGGGGAGGCCAGCGCTCCGGATCCTGCCACTTTGCGATCCCGAGCCTCCGCCTTCCTGCTCCAGCACGGCCTCGATCCCACAGACCTCGGCGAGCCGGAGGCGCGCAGCCAGGAGCTGGGGTCGCGCACCGACGTCACTCTCCGGTACTACTTTCCCAAGGAGGGAGGCGAGGCGGCCCGTCCCGAGCAGGCCCGTCCCGAGCAGGCCCGTCCCGAGAACGGTATCGAGGTGTATTTCGCCGGAGAGGAGCTGCGGGGCTTCGCTCATTGGTCCGAAGATCCGCAGCTGCCGGCCATCAAGTCGGAGCTGCAGACCGCCGGCCTGATGCAGGTGGCCCATATCGCCCTGGTGCTGGTAGCGTTGCTGGTGGTGGCGGTCTTCTTCATGCGCCGCTACCACGCCGGCGAGATCGGCGTGCGCACCGGCCTCTGGCTCTTCGCCGTCAGCGCCGGGGCCGGCCTCCTGTGTCTGGTACTGGTGGCCCCCGGCGCCACCCAAGGGTTCGGCGCCGGCTTCTTCACCCGGCGTCAGATCACCTGGGTGTGGGCTGCCCAAATCTTCTGCTTCTACTTCCTGCCTC
The DNA here is from genome assembly GCA_034211275.1 of Acidobacteriota bacterium. Lineage (NCBI taxonomy): Bacteria > Pseudomonadati > Acidobacteriota > Acidobacteriota bacterium. The sequence continues at coordinate 496 of JAXHTF010000271.1, read as the reverse complement.
TGGCGGCGGTGACCCTGGTCTCCTGGTCCGTCGGCGAGTCTTTCTGCCGAGAACGCTGGAGCTCCAAGCTGGCAGCCTTCGACGGGCTGCTGCGGGGCCATTGGGCCAACGCCACGGTGGCTCGCTCGGCGCTGCGGGGAGTGGCAGCGGGCTGGATGGTGGCGGCGCTGTTGGTGGCTCTGGTGGCCTCGGTCGCCCGCTTCGGCGCCGGTCCCCAGCTGACCTCGATCCTCGACTGGACCGTCTCCAGTCCCGCCTTTCCCCTGGCCCATGGGGCGATGATCCTGGTCTTGGTGCTCTTTCAGGAGCTGTTGGCGCGCCTGCTCCTGCTGCCGCCGCTGGTGCGCCGGCTCGGGGCTTGGGGGGGAGGTGCCAATTACGGTAACGAAATGATTCTAGTGAGTGGTTGCTCGACTGGATATGGCGGTACTCAACCTCCAATTCGTATTCCAACAAGACTTGGAGAAGTTTGCTTCGAAGCTTGTGGCCCAATTGC